>NZ_JBIQHY010000006.1:35125-42871 GCF_044508335.1 Actinomadura sp. | reverse complement strand
GAGACAGGCACATCTGAGACAGAGCACGTGACACGATCGCGGGGGCGCGCGCCGGGACCCTCCGCCGCGCGCCCCCGCGATCCCGCATGACCCCGTGAAAGGACGTTCCCCGGCCGTGTCCAGGCATCTCCCCTCCGAACGCGCCGTCGCGCTGCGCGCCCGGCTCAGCCGAGCCCGCCTCTACCTCTGCACCGACGCGCGGGAGCGGCAGGGAGACCTGCCCGAGTTCCTCGACGCCGTCCTCGCGAACGGCGTCGACATCGTCCAGCTCCGCCAGAAGGGGCTGGAGGCCCGGGACGAGATGACCTACCTGGAGATCTTCCGGGCGGCGTGCGAGCGGCACGGCGCGCTGCTCGCCGTCAACGACCGGGCGGACGTGGCGCACGCCGTCCGCGCCGACGTCCTGCACCTCGGCCAGGGCGACCTGCCGGTGCCCGCGGCGCGCGAGATCGTCGGCGGCGACATGCTGATCGGCCGGTCCACGCACTCGGGCGAGCAGGCGTCGGCGGCGGCCGCCGAGCCGGGCGCCGACTACTTCTGCGCGGGCCCCGTGTGGCCCACGCCGACCAAGCCCGGCCGCCCCGCGCCCGGCCCGAAGCTGCTGGAGTACGTGTCCTCGCTGAACGCGGCGCGGCCGTGGTTCGCGATCGGCGGCATCGACCTGGAGAACCTCGCGCAGGTGCGGGCGGCGGGCGCGACCCGCGTCGTCGTGGTGCGCGCCATCACCGAGGCGGACGACCCCGGCGCCGCGGCCGCGGAGTTCGCGCGGCGGCTGGCGGGCTGACCCGGCGGGGGCGGGCGTCGTCGCGGTTTGACCCGGATCACGGTGCGGACCGCGCGGACGATCACCCACAATGGGGATCATGAGCGTGGCACCCGACGACGACCGCATCGTCGACCTCGACGACGACCTGGAGATCCTGCCCGACCAGACGTCCGACGACACCGACACGGGCTGGGGCGAGTGGCGCGGCGGCGGCGACGATGACGCCCGCCTGCTGGAGGACCGCCCGCCGCACTGGTAGGACGCGCCGCCGCCGTCCCTCGGGACCGGCGGACCCTCAGAAGAGCATGCCGAGCACGAACCCGGCGGCGACGACGGCGCCGAGCGCGACCATCATCCGCCACCGGTAGCGCGGTATCCGGGTCGGGCGCGGCTTCGGCGCGGGGGCCTGGCCCTCCCGCAGCGCCCGGACGAGCTGCGGCGCGGTGGGCCGCGCGGCCGGGTTCTTGTCCAGGCAGCGGGCCGCGAGGTCGCGCAGCGGGCCGTGCATGTCGCCGAGGTCCGGCCGCCGGGAGGTGACGCGCCGCATGACCGCCGCGCCCGGCCCGGTGCCGAACGGGGGGCGGCCGGTCGCGGCGTACACCATGGCCGCGCCCCAGGCGAAGACGTCGGCGGGCGGCCCGACCGGCTCGTCCTCGATCTGCTCGGGCGCCATGTAGGCGGGCGTGCCGACCGGGCCGGTGGTCAGCGGGGTCGCGTCCGCGGTGCGGGCGACGCCGAAGTCGATGACCTTGGCGCCGTCCGGGCCGAGCAGCACGTTCCCGGGCTTGAAGTCGCGGTGCACGATCCCGGCGCGGTGGATCGCGGCGAGCGCCGCCGCCGTGCGCAGCGCGACCTTGCGCAGCTGCGGGGCGGGCAGCGGGCCGCGGTCGGCGACGACGTCCTGCAGCGACGGGCCCTCGACGAACTCGCTGACGATGTAGGGGCGGTCGCCGGTCATGTCGGCGTCCAGGACGCGCGCGGTGTGCCGCCCGGACACCCGCAGCGCCGCGTCCGCCTCCTTCACGAAGCGGCTGCGCGCCCGCTGCCCGGCCGTCGCGCCGCCGCGCAGCAGCTTCACGGTGACCAGCTCGCCGTCGCCGTCGCGGCCGAGGTACACGACGCCCTGGCCGCCCTCGCCGAGCCGGCCGAGCAGCGTGTAGCCGCCGAGGCCTCGCGGGTCGTCGGGGCCGAGCGGCGCCCCGTGCCGCCGGTCGCGCCCGTGCGCGGAGCGGGACGCGCCGTTCTGCCGCCCCTGCCCCGGCCGGGCCTTGCCCGCGGGCTTGCCGGCGCCCTTGCCGGAGCGGCCGGAGTGCCCCGGGTGCGCGGGACGCCCGGACCGGGCGCCGGCGGAGCGCGGGGGATAGGGGGTCGTCCTCCCGCGGGAGGTGTCGTGCGGCACTGGATAACTCCGACTCGGCGGGGACGGACGAAGATTTCCTTATTTGTACCGCGTGACGGCTGAGCACGGCAGGGGAACCGAGATCTTTGTTTTCAGCTGCATGTGCCCAATGTTCCTGTTTGGGCTATCTGTCGGGATGAGGAGCCGACCATGACCCGGTAGCAGCCGTCCGCGACCTTCCACGCCTTCGCCTCGTCGTTCCAGTAGGCGAACGACCGCGAGGACAGCGGGAACGTCACCGTGGTGCTCCGGCCCGGCGCCAGCGTGACCTTGGCGTAGCCCTTGAGCTGCTTCGGCGGCTGCGGCACGTCCGCGCCCGGCGACGGCATCCCGATGTAGAGCTGCGGGACGGCGACGCCGGTGCGGTCGCCCGTGTTGGTGACGGTCACCTGCACCGCCTTGGCGCTCGCCTTGAGGCCGCTGTAGCGGAACGTCGTGTAGGACAGCCCGTGCCCGAACGGGAACCGCGGCTCGATGCCCTTCGCGTCGTAGTGCCGGTAACCGACCATGACGCCCTCGGAGAACGTGACGGTCTTGTCGACGCCGGGGTACTGCGCGGGGTCGCCGGACGCGGGCGCGTCGTTCTCCTCCACGGGGAACGTCACCGGCAGCCGCCCGCCGGGGTCCACGTCGCCGTACAGGACGCGCGCCAGGGCGTTGCCCGCCTCCTGGCCCGGGTACCACGCCTCCACGATCCCCTTCACCTGGCCGGCCCACGGCGTCAGCACCGGTCCGCCCGTGTTCAGCACGACGATCGTGTTGGGGTTGGCCGCGGCGACCTCGGAGATCAGCCCGTCCTGGTCGCCGCGGAGCGGCTCGCCGCACTGGAGCGTCAGGCACGACTTGTCGAAGAACTCGCCCTGGCTGTCGGTGGCGAACACGATCGCGACGTCGGCGCTCCGCGCCGCGTTCGCGGCCGCGGCGCGGTCGTCGCCGCTGCTGTAGGTGATCCTGGTGCCGGATCCGGCGCGCCGCGCGATGCCGTCCTGCGCGCTGACGGACGTGAACGGCACGACCTTGGCCGAGCCGAACCCGCCCGGGCTCTCCCGCGCGGCCCGCCCGATCAGCGCGATCGACGCCGGCGCCCGCAGCGGCAGGGCGCCGTCGTTCTTCAGCAGCGTGATCCCCGCCTCCTCGATCCGCCGCGCGGCGGTCTCGCTCGCCGTCCGGTCGATGCGGGACAGGTCGTTCGGGTACGCCTGCCGGTCGAACACCCCGAACTCGAACATCGTCCGCAGGATGTTGCGGACGTGCCCGTCGATGGTCGCCTGCGCGACCTTCTTCTGCGCGACGGCCAGCTTCAGCATGAACGCGTTGTACTTCATGCCGATCGGCAGCTCCATGTCGAGCCCGCCGTTGGCGGCGCCCACGGTGTCCTGAGCGGCGGTGTGGTCGGACGGCACGAACCCCTCGAAGCCCCACTCCGACCGCAGGATCCCGTTGAGCACGGCGCCGTCCTGGCACGCCCACCGGCCGTTCAGCTTGCCGAACCCGCACATGACGGTCGCCGTGCCGCCCTCCTTGACGGCGGCCTCGAACGGCGGCAGGTAGATCTCCCGCAGCGTGCGCGGGTCGACGTCCATGCCCAGCGACAGCCGGTCCTGCTCCTGCGTGTAGACGGCCATGTGCTTGACCGACGTCATCACGCCCTGCTCCTGCGCGCCCTGGATCCACGGCGCGCCGAGCGTCGCCGACAGGTAGGGGTCCTCGCCGAAGCCCTCGAACGTCCGGCCGTTGCGCGGCGTGCGCAGGACGTCGACGGTCGGGCCGAAGACCAGGTCGTTGCCGCGGTGCCTGGCCTCCCACGCGACCGTCCGGCCGTACAGCCGCGCGGCGTCCCGGTCGAAGCCCGCCGCGAGCGCGATCGGGGCGGGCAGCGCGGTCGCCTTGCCCTGCCGCACGCCGGCCGGCCCGTCGGACATGTACAGGGGCGGGATGCCGAGCCGCTCGACGCCGTGGGCGGTGTCGGCGTGCGCGTCCTCGAAGAAGCCGCCGAGCGGGCCGCCGAACGGGTCGTCGGACGCCAGCAGCGAGATCTTCTCGTCGTCGGTCATCCGCGGCAGCAGCAGCGCCGTCCGCCGGTCGGGCGTGAGGGAGGCGTCGCACCAGGGCCGCTGCGCGGGGTCGCCGCAGCGTCCCGCCGCCGCCCGCGCGTCCTGCGGCGCCGGGACCGCCGCCAGCGCCAGCACCGCCGTGAGCGCCCCCGCCGCCGGGAGCCACCGTCCCGTCCGCATCACTGCTCCCCCTCGCTCTGGAACAGCTCGGGGTGCCGGGCGAGCGTGGTGAAGACGTTCAGCGGCCCCGTGGCGGCGGCCACCGCCCTCGGCGTGTCGTCCCACCGGTCCTCGGGCGGCGGGTCGAGGCGCGGGACGCGGGTCCCCGGGGTATCGGCGCACATGGCGACATTTGTGCCACCAATCAGTGGGAAAGTTCTAGTGCACCGGGAAAATTTGGCCGGATTGTGTCATTGGGTACTTACGTGGCGCGGGTGCTCACATGGTGCGGGTGGTGGCGGCCACCGCGAGTTCCCGGAGCGCGTGCCGGGACTCGTCGTCGATGGGGGCCGAGTCCAGGGTCCTCTCCGCCTCCCGCTGGTACCGCTCG
The DNA here is from genome assembly GCF_044508335.1 of Actinomadura sp. Lineage (NCBI taxonomy): Bacteria > Bacillati > Actinomycetota > Actinomycetes > Streptosporangiales > Thermomonosporaceae > Actinomadura > Actinomadura sp. The sequence goes on along the minus strand of NZ_JBIQHY010000006.1, from coordinate 38,102 downwards.
ATCATGGCCTCGCAGGCGGCGAGCCCGCCGGTCTCCTCGATGATCGTGCGCAGCTCGTCCACGCCGGGGCGGTCGAGGGCCGGGTCGCCGAGCCGGCGCCGCACCGCGGCGGCCTGCGCGGCGGAGGCGCGCTCCAGGGTCAGCGCGATCAGCACGGTCCGCTTGCCCTCGCGGAGGTCGTCCCCGGCCGGCTTGCCGGTCGCGGCCGGGTCGCCGAACACGCCGAGCACGTCGTCGCGGAGCTGGAAGGCGATGCCGAGCGGCAGCCCGTAGCCGGTGAGGGCGGCGGTCACGTCCGGGCGGGCGCCGGCCAGCGCGGCGCCGAGGTGCAGCGGGCGCTCGATCGTGTACTTGGCGCTCTTGTACTCGACCACGCGCAGCGCCGTCGCGACGGTCGCCCGGCCGCGGGTGCCCTCCAGCATGTCGAGGTACTGGCCGCACATGACCTCGGTGCGCATCAGGTCGTAGACGGCCCGGCCGCGGCTGCGGCGCTCGGCGTCCAGCCCGCAGGTCTCGAACATCTCGCTCGACCAGGCCAGGCACAGGTCGCCGAGCAGGATGGCGGCGCCGCCGCCGAACGCCTCCGCGTCGCCCGGCCACGCCTGCGCGCGGTGCAGGGCCTCGAACCGGCGGTGCGCGGACGGCTGGCCGCGGCGGGTGTCGCTGGAGTCCATCACGTCGTCGTGGACCAGCGCGCTCGCCTGGAGCAGCTCCAGGGACGCGGCGGCCGCCACGATGCCGGGGCCGTCCTCGCCGCCCGCGGCGCGCCACCCCCAGTAGCAGAACGCCGGGCGCAGCCGCTTGCCGCCGCTCATCAGGGCGTCGAGGGCGGACAGCAGCGGCCCGAGGTCGTCGCTGATGGTCAGCAGCGCGGGGCGCTGCCGGTCGACGAACCCGAGGAGGGCCTCGTCGACCTCCTTGCGGATGCGGGTGGTCGACATGTCGAGATCGTATCCACCTGGGGGAATTCAACCCTGCTGCCAGAACGTGAGAAGTCACTGAACCTTCGGAAACAGGGACATAACGCCCGTGAGGTGTGGCGAGCATCACGCATATCGGCGGTCCCGGGCCCCTCCCCGGGTCTTCTGTAGGCTTGGGGAATGCGACGCGCACGCCCCGACCGGCCCCCGACCGTCCGAGAGCTGCTGGCCTCCGGAGGCCGGTCCTTCTCGTTCGAGTTCATGCCGCCCAAGACCGACCAGGGCGCGCGGAACCTGTGGCGCGCCATCCGCGAGCTGGAGCCGCTGCACCCGACGTTCGTGTCGGTGACCTACGGCGCCGGCGGCGGCACCCGCGACAAGACCGTCGACATCGTCGAGCGCATCACCACCGACACCACGCTCACCCCGGTCGCGCACTTCACCGCCGTGAACCACTCGCAGGCGGAGCTGCGCAACCTGATCGGGCGGTTCGCCGCGGCCGGCGTCCGCAACGTGCTCGCGCTGCGCGGCGACCCGCCCGGCGACCCGATGGGGGAGTGGGTCAAGCACCCGGACGGCGTCGAGTACGCCGCCGAGCTGGTCCGGATGATCCGCTCCTACGGCGACTTCTGCGTCGGCGTGGCCGCGTTCCCCTACAAGCACCCGCGCTCGCCCGACGTCGAGAGCGACGTCCGGTACTTCGTCGAGAAGTGCCGGGCCGGCGCCGACTACGCGATCACCCAGATGTTCTTCCGCGCCGAGGACTACTTCCGGCTCCGCGACCGCGTCTCCGCCGCCGGCTGCGACGTGCCGATCCTGCCGGGCATCATGCCGGTGACCCGGATGAGCACGATCGAGCGGTCCGAGCAGCTGTCCGGCGCGCCGTTCCCGCCGGAGGTCAGGGCCCGGTTCGACGCCGTCGCCGACGACCCGGAGGCGGTGCGGCGGCTCGGCGTCGAGCACGCCGCCGAGCTGTGCCGCGAGCTGCTCGACCAGGACGCGCCCGGCATCCACTTCATCACGTTCAACAAGTCGACGGCGACTCGCGAGGTCTACTCGCTCCTCGGCGCCGGCGAGTACGGCGCCAGGGGCAGCGTCCCGCCCATGACCGCGTAGCGCGGCCCGCCGCCCGGGAACTCGAAGTCGGTCAGCAGGTCCACCATGCCGACCGAGCGGTAGAGGTTGCGGGCCGGGGTGTCCGGCGTCCGGTCCAGCGTCGACAGCACGACCGTCCGCTCCGGCCTGCCCTCGCACAGCGCGTTGAGCAGGCCCCGGCCGAGGCCCCTGCCCTGGGCCCGCGGATGGACGTGCAGCTCGGCGACCTCGAACGCGTCGTCCAGCCACGCCTCGGCGTGCTCGGACCCCTCAAGGTCGGACAGCGCCTGGTGGACGACGTCGTGCCACCACTGGCCGCGCGTCCCGTGGAACCCGTAGGCGAACCCGTGGAGCGGTCCCGGCAGCCCGGGCAGCGCCCCGCGCCGCTCGACCGTGAACGCGCGGAACCCCGGATACGAGGCGTGCCGCTCCATGATCGTGTGCCGGCCGGGGAGCTGCTCGTGCGGCGGCTCCATCGCCGCGGCGTACACCTCCAGCATCGGATCGAGCCTGCGTAGGAAGGCGCGTCGGTCGATCTCGCGGAGTTTCGGGTCCCTCACCGGACAGAGCCTAGACCCGGGGGACGGTCCGCTGCGTCGCGGAGAGCCGATCGTAGATGTCCCAGAGGATGCGGTCGGCGGCCTTCTTCAGCGCCGCGCGGTTGGCGTCGAGCCGCCCGCCCCACTCGCGCGCCTCCGGGCCCAGCCACGCGTCCGTCCCGCGCAGGGTCTTCGCCGGCGCGTCGAGGGCCTCCCGGAGCCGGTCGATCCCGCCGTAGGCGTCCGCGTACGCCTGGTACAGCCGCTGGTACTCCGGATTGGGCCGCTCGGCCGGCGGCAGCGCGGCCGCCGCGGCGCCGGTCAGCGGCACGGGCAGGCTCCCGGGAGGCGGTGGAGCGGCCATGGCGACCTCGCAGGCTCTCAGGCGACGTGGATCAGGCGACGTGGATCAGGCGACGTGGA
>NZ_JBIQHY010000006.1:28699-35025 GCF_044508335.1 Actinomadura sp. | reverse complement strand
TCAGGCGACGTGGATCAGGCGACGTGGATCAGGCGACGTGGAACCGCCTCGGGCCGGCCGCGTCCGGTCCGCGCAGGCCGAGCCCGCCGGCCGCCGCGCGCGTCCGCTCGCTCATGCCGGCGCCCGTGACCGCCCGGACGGCGGCGGGGCGGACTCCGGCGCGGTCGGCCTCGGCGAGGAAGGCGCGCAGCCACTTCGCGTCCATCACCACGTGGTGGCTCGCCGTACCGAGCGACTCCCGGACGGCCTTCAGCCTCGCCTCGTCCCCGCCGGCCGCCTTCAGCAGGTCGGCGGCCGCCGCGGGGCCGAGCCGCTCGTACAGTTTCTCCGTGTAGTCGGGATCGTCGGCGTTGGCCCGGAGGTGCTTCCAGACCGCGTCGGGGACGGGCCCGCCGTCCTGGACGGCGGCCACGACGGCCAGGGCGTCGGTCTTGGCGGCCTTCGCGGCGGCCTGCCTCGTGGGGAAGTCGCCGATGTCCCCGGCGCCCCGCGGCGTCGGTCCGGGCGGCGTTCCACCGGGCGCCGTCCTGCGGGGCGGCGGCTGCGCGGGCCGGGGCGTGCCGACCGGATCGGTGCGCGGGTCGCCCGGCGGCGGCGCGGGCGCGGGCGGCGGCGGGGCGTCGACCCCGCCGCCGGGGGAGGGATGGGTGATCGCGTAGTTGTAGCGGCGCGACAGCATCCCGAGCTGGTCGGCGGCCCACTGCGCCACCTGGTCGGCCTGCCGGTAGCCCGCGGCCGGCACCCCCGGCGGGGGACGGTGCGCGTCGAGCCAGCCCCGGATCGCGTTCTGCGCGTCCTGCAGCTGCCTGATGACCCGGTCGAGCGCGGGCGGGTCGATGCCCCGGAACTCCGGGTCGCGCGCCGCCGGACCCGTGCGCATCTGCGCGGTCATCGCACCTCCGGAGGTCACCGTCGCCGACGTCTCCCGACTCCCCAGAATCACACCGCCGTCACCGACTGTCGAGTACCTTGCGCACCGATTCGTCGTCCCTGGCCACGACGGCGCCGTCCCCGGTCACGACGATCGGGCGCTGGATCAGCACCGGGTTCGCCACCATGACCTCGATCCACCGCGCCCGGTCGCGCTCCATGTCCTTGAGGCCGAGCTCCTTGGCGACCGGCTCGTTCAGCCGCGCCACGTCCCACGGCTCGGCGCCGATCCGGGTGAGCACCTCGTCCAGCTCGGCCGCGGTGGGCGGCTCGTCCAGGTAGCGGCGCTCGGTGTAGGCGACGCCCGCCTCGTCCAGCGCGGCCTTCGCGGCGCGGCTCTTCGAGCAGCGCGGGTTGTGCCAGATCTCCATCATTCCACCTCCGCGGGGGTCCCCCCGGTGATCCTCAGCAGTTCCTCGTACGACGTCGGGAAGACGGTGTGCGGGTGCCCGCCGGCCGCCCAGACCTCGTCGTACCTGTTCAGCCAGACGTCCACGAGCGTACGGATCGGCGCGGGGTGGCCGACCGGAGCCACGCCCCCGATCGGCTGCCCGGTCGCCTCCCGGACGAACTCCGGCGTCGCGCGCCGCACCTTCGCCGCGCCCACGAAGGCCGCCACCTTCGCGGTGTCCACCCGGTGCGCGCCGCTGGTCATCACCAGCAGCGGGACCCCGTCGGCGTCGAACACCAGGCTGTTGGCGATCGCGCCGACCTCGCAGCCCAGCTGGTCCGCGGCGGCCTGCGCGGTCGGCGCGGAGTCGGGGAGTTCGATGATGGACCCGGTGGCGCCCTGGTCCCGCAGGGCCTTCGCGACGATTTCGGCATTCGGATGCATGGGAAGCACTTTAAGCTTCCTCCATGCGCGGGATACCGATCGACGTGCGGAAAGGCGCGGTGCTGCTGGTCGCGGCCGCAGCGCTTGCGGGTTGCGACGGGACGGAGCAGGCGGCGCCCCGCGCACAGGAGGGCACGCCGGCCGCCACGGCGCCGGCGACGCCCACGCCGACGCCCACCCCCACGCCCACGCACCGCAAGCTGAAGCCGGGCGCGAAGGGCGACGACGTCAAGGAGCTCCAGCGCCGCCTCAAGGACCTCAACTACGACCCCGGCAAGGTCGACGGTAAGTACGGGCCGTCCACGCAGATGGCCGTGTGGGCGTTCCAGGCGGTCAACCGCATGAAGCAGACCAGCACCTTGGGCAAGTCCTTCTGGAAGGCCCTGGACGCGCCTAAGGAACCGCGCCCGGTGGCCAAGAAGCGCGAGAAGAACCGGGTCGACGTCGACCTGAAGCGGCAGTACCTCGTCCTCTACAAGGACGGCAGCCCGCGCCTCATCTCGCACATCTCGTCCGGTTCGGGGGAGTACTACTGCGCCAAGGACCGCGGCGCCACCGTCCCCCGGTGCCGCTACGCCACCACGGGCACGGGCGACTTCCGGACGGGTCGCCGCTTCACCGGCTGGGAGACCTCGCCCCTCGGGCGGCTCTACAACCCGATCTACTTCAACGGCGGCATCGCCTTCCACGGCGCGCTGGACGTGCCGAAGTACCCGGCGTCGCACGGCTGCGTCCGGATGCCGATGCACATCGCCGAGTACTTCCCGGGCCTGCTCGGGACGAACGTCCCCGTGCACGTCAGGCGGCCCCGCTAGCACGCCTCCGCGAACTGTCGTACCCCGCTGCTGTACTGCCGTCATGCCCGCTGACCTGCGGGTGGCGACACACCTTCGAACACGTTGACGAATCGCCGTCAGGGCGGTTTACTGTGAATGCGTCGAACTTATGTTCGACGTTGGCGCGGGACTCGCGGCCCGCGCCAGGGCGACGTCCCCGCCGATCGCGGTGTTTCGGCGGGACGGACGGCCGGGCGGAGTGAGGGGAAGCTCTCCGCCCGGCCGGCCCGAGCCCGGAAGGAGGCACACATGTCCGGAACGATGACCGCACGCGGAGTCCACTCCGCCGCCCAGTCCGTCCCGCCGCCGAGCCCGCGCCACCGCCCGCTGCCCGCGCCGCGCCCGGCGCACACGGCCGTCGGCCAGCTGCACGCCGCCCGCATGGGCCTCGCCGAGGCGGCCGAGGCCTCCTCGCCCGCCGTCCGCTACGTCTGCGCCCACCTGGCCGCGCTGCGCGCCGCCGCCGCGGTGCTGGCGTCCAAGGAGCCACTGGAGACCCACCGCCGCGGCCGGCCGCGCAGCGTGTGGGTGCTGCTGCCCGAGGCCGAGCCCGCCCTGCGCGAGTGGGCCGCGTTCTTCGCCGCCGGCGCCGACAAGCGCGCCGCCGCCGAGGCGGGCCTGCCGCGCGCCGTCACCCCGCGCGAGGCGGAGGAGCTCGTGCACGACGCCGAGGTCTTCGTCACCCTCGTCGAGGACACCCTCGGCATCGACGGGCAGCCGACCCTGCCCGTCCCGGAGGCCAGCTAGCCGTTACCGGAGGCCCGTCCCCACCCTCCCCACGGGACCGGCCGCGCCGGAGACCGGGGGCGGCCGCCGCGGGCCCCCACCCGCGGGCGGCGCCCCGGTTTCCGGCGGATCCCCGGACGATCGCGCCGGCGGCGGCCGCAATCCCCCCGAGCCGGCCCCGCCGGCGCGATCCCCGCCCGCCCGGGTTCTCCCGACCCGTCCCGGGACGCGCGGCGGGCGCCTGATAGACATCGCTGCATGACGGGAACGCTGCCGCTGGACGGGATGCGCGTGGTGGAGCTGTCCAGCTTCGTCGCGACGCCGCTGGGCGGGATGACGCTCGCGCAGCTCGGCGCGGACGTCATCCGGGTCGACCAGGTGGGCGGCGGCCCCGACATCGACCGGTGGCCGCTCGCCCCGTCCGGCCGGAGCCTGTACTGGGCCGGGCTGAACAAGGGCAAGCGGTCGGTAACCGTCGACCTGCGCTCCCCGGAGGGCCGCGAGCTGGTCGCCGGGCTCGCCGCGGAGAGCGGCATCGTCCTGACCAACGCGCCGCCGCGCCGGGGGCTCGGCTACGACGAGCTGAAGGCGGCCCGGCCCGACCTGATCCACGTCCAGCTCCAGGGCACCCGCGACGGCGGCAACGCCGTCGACTACACGGTGAACGCCGCCGCCGGCTTCCCCGCGATCACGGGCCCGCCCGGCCGGGACGCGCCGGTCAACCACGCGCTGCCCGCCTGGGACGTGGCGTGCGGCCTCTACCTGGCCGTCGGCCTCCTCGCGGCGGAGCGGCACCGCCTGCGCACCGGCGAGGGGCAGAGCATCCGCGTCGCGCTGCAGGACGTCGCCCTCGCCACCGCGGGCAACCTGGGCTATCTCGCGGAGGCGCAGCTGGGCGAGCCCAGGCGGCGCCTGGGCAACCACCTCTTCGGCGATTTCGGGCGCGATTTCGCCACCGCCGACGGCCGCGTGATGGTGGCGGTCCTCACGTCCCGCCACTGGCGCGACCTGGTCGAGGCGACGGGCCTCACCGAGGTGAGCGCCGCCCTCGAACGCGCCCTCGGCGCCGACTTCCGCCGCGCCGGCGACCGCTTCGCCTGCCGCGAGGCCCTCGGCGGCGTCCTGGCCCCCTGGTTCGCGTCCCGCACCTGCGACGAGGTCGGGGACGCCCTGGGGGGCACGTCCGTCCTGTGGTCCCGCTACCGCGACTTCGCCGAAGTGGCCGCCGCGCTGCACCGCGAGCCCCTCATGGGCGAACTCGACCAGCCGGGCATCGGCCCCCACCTGGCCCCCGGCTCCCCGCTCCGCCTCGGCGACGCCTCCCTTCCTCCCGCACCGGCGCCGACGCTCGGTGAGCACACGGAGGAGGTCCTGCGGGACGTCCTGAACCTGCCTCCGGAACGCATCGAGGCTCTGCGCGGCATCGGCGCCATCGCGGCCCCCTGACGCCGCGGGGAGTCCCGGCCGTGCGGGGGACGCGGTCCCGGCCCGAGACGGTGGGCCGGGGCGGTGGCGTTCTGTCCCGATATGAGAATGTTAGGGCTGCGAAGTACGGGAGGTGCGGTGGCGGCGCGGGGCGACCGCGGGCTGGTCCCGCTGCTGGCGTTCCTCGGCGTGATGGCCTACTCGCTGTCCATGGCCGTGGTGACGCCCGCCCTGCCGCAGATCCAGGACGGCCTGGACACCACGCCGGCGGGCGCGGCGTGGGCGCTCACCGCGATGACGCTGTCCGCGGCGGTCGCCACGCCGGTGGTCGGGCGGCTGGGCGACCTGTACGGGCCGCGCCGCGTGCTGCTCGCCGTGCTCGTGACCGCGGCCGCGGGCATGGTCGTCGCGGCGCTGGCCCCGAGCGTCCCGGTCATGCTGGTGGGGCGGGTGCTCAGCGGCGCCGGCGGCGGCGTCTTCCCGCTCGCGTACACGATCATCCGGGACGTCGTGCCGCCCGCCCGGACGGCGTCCGCGGTCGGCCTCATGTCGTCCATGCTCGGGCTCGGCGGGGCGGTCTCCTGGTGCCTGGCGGGGCCGATCATCGACTTCCTCGGCTGGCGGTGGCTGCTCTGGGTGCCGGTGATCGGGCTGGTGCCCGGCGCGGTCCTCGCCTGGTGGATCGTGCCGCGGCCGGCCCCGAAGAAGGCGGTCGGGGTCGACTGGTGGGGCGCCGCGCTCTTCGCCGCCTGGCTGGTGGCCGCGCTCACCGCGCTGACCGAGGGCATGGACTGGGGCTGGACGTCCCCGGGCGTCCTCGGCCTGCTCGCGCTGTCGGCCGTGACCGCCTGCGCCTGGGCGCGGGTCGAGGGCCGCGTCGCCGAGCCCCTGGTCGACCTGCGGGTGATGCGCATGCGCGGCGTCTGGACGGCGAACGCCGCGTCCCTGCTGTCCGGGTACGCGCTCATGGCGGGCGGCCTGCTGTTCCCGCTGCTCGTGCAGCTTCCGCGGGACACCGGCTACGGCTTCGGCGGGACCGCGACCCAGGCGGCCCTCCTCCAGCTCCCCGCGAGCATCGGCATGACCGCCGCGGGCATGGCGGCGGGCCTGCTCGACCGGCGGATCGGCTCCCGCCTGGTGCTGCTCGGCGGCGCGCTGACGACCGGCCTCGGCTACGCGTTCGTGGTCTTCCAGCACGCCGCCATGTGACAGCTCTACGTCGGCGGCCTGGCCAGGGGCATCGGCCTGGGCTTCGCCTACGCGGCCGTGGCGAACCTCGTCGTCGCCGCCGTGCCCGCGGGCGCGACCGGGGTGGCGACCGGCGTCAACACCCTCGTCCGCACGGTCGGCGCGTCCCTCGGGACGCAGATCAGCGCGGTCGTCATCGTGGCGGTCCCCGGCGAGGGCGGCTACACCGCCGGCTTCGCGCTGAGCGCCGCCGCCATGGCCGCCGTCCTCCCCCTGGCCCTGCTGGCCCCGCGCCGGCGCCTCGCCGGCGCGCGCGTGCGCGACGTGGACGGGCGGCGCGCCGTGGAGGCGCTCTGACGAGCGGCCTCGGCGCTGGACGGCGCCGC
>NZ_JBIQHY010000006.1:10464-28599 GCF_044508335.1 Actinomadura sp. | reverse complement strand
GGCGGCGCGCCGTGGAGGCGCTCTGACGAGCGGCCTCGGCGCTGGACGGCGCCGCAACCCGGAACGCCCGCTGCCCGGAACGCCCCGCGACGCGGAACGGGGCCCGGCGACGCCGGGCCCCGTCTCGGTGGTGCGGGCGGATCAGAAGGACTCGACGGCGCGGCGCGCCTCCGGGTCGAGGACGCCCCAGCCGATCAGCTCTTCGGTCAGCTCGGTCGGGGACTTGTCGTAGATGACCGCGAGTGAACGCAGGTCTTCCTGGCGGATGGACAGGACCTTTCCGTTGTAGTCGCCCCGCTGGCTCTGGATCGTCGCGGCGTAGCGGGCGAGAGGACCGGCCTTGTCTTTCGGAAGCTGCTGCAACCGCTCTAGATCGATCACGAGCTTGGGTGTTGGCCCGAGCGGGCTCGGCGCGGCTCCGCCGGGCAGCAACTCGGAAACCGGCACGCCGTAGAAATCGGCGAGCTCGGCCAGCTTCTGAACGGTGACGGCGCGGTCGCCCCGCTCGTACGAACCCACGACGACGGCCTTCCAGCGGCCGCGTGACTTCTCCTCCACCCCGTGCAGGGACAGGCCCTGCTGGGTGCGGATGGCGCGCAGGCGCGCGCCGAGAGCCTTAGCGTATTCAGACGGCATTCTCGGCCCCCCAGGCTCACTTTCAGCGTCGTCGGGACCCCGGTCGTTGTCACCGGGGGGAGACAGATTCACGAAGCCAGGGGGCCTCAAGAGTCTGTCTCCAGGGATGGTTACGGACAGTGACGGTAAAACGGGTACGGCCCCAGGTCAAGCTGATTGGAAAAAAGCGGTCGAATCCGCAGGTCTCGATCCGGGCCGTCCGGATCGCCGCCTCCCCGTGCCGACGCGGCGTGCCGGGTCGGTCACGCCCGCCGGCCGGTGATCGAATGTGACGCCTCTCACCTGCGAAGACGTGGACCGGTCCGGGGGCGGGCCGGTCCGGGCCTGCTGCTAACGTGGGGGCGACACAACGTCCTTTAAGGCCCGTCCCGTGAGGCGGGGAAGGAGGTTTCGGCGGTGAATGCTGCCTCCGGACAGGAGCAGCGCGTGGCGGACGGTGATCCCCGGCCCAAGGCCGTTCTGGAGGGTCCCGACATCAGGCGCGCGCTGACCCGCATCGCACACGAGATCCTCGAGCGCACCAAGGGCGGCCACGACGTCCTGCTGCTCGGCATCCAGACCCGCGGCGTGACGCTGGCCGAGCGGCTGGCGGGGGCGCTGCGCGAGGTCGAGGGCCGCCCGGTGCCGTGGGGCTCGCTCGACGTGACCATGTACCGCGACGACCTGCGGATGCGGCCCGCCCGCGCCCTCGGCCGCACCGAGCTGCCGCCCGGCGGCGTCGACGACAAGGTCGTCGTGCTGGTCGACGACGTGCTGTTCTCGGGCCGTACCGTGCGCGCCGCGCTCGACTCGCTGAACGACCTCGGCCGGCCCCGCGCCGTCCAGCTGGCCGTGCTGGTCGACCGCGGGCACCGGGAGCTGCCCATCCGCGCCGACTACGTGGGCAAGAACCTGCCCACCTCGATGCGCGAGACCGTGAAGGTCCTGCTCGAGGAGAACGACGGGCGCGACGCGGTCCTGCTCGGACCCGCGCCCGGCACGACGGGGGGTGCCCGGTGAACCGCCATCTGATCTCCGCCGCCGACCTGTCCCGCGACGACGCGCTGCTCGTCCTCGACACCGCCGAGGAGCTGGCGCAGATCGCCGACCGCTCCATCAAGAAGCTGCCGACGCTGCGCGGCCGGACGGTCGTCAACCTGTTCTTCGAGGACTCCACCCGCACCCGGATCTCGTTCGAGGCGGCGGCCAAGCGGCTGTCCGCGGACGTCATCAACTTCTCCGCCAAGGGGTCGAGCGTGTCCAAGGGCGAGAGCCTGAAGGACACGGCCCTCACGCTGGAGGCGATGGGCGCCGACGGCGTCGTCATCCGGCACAGCGCCTCGGGCGCGCCGCACCGGCTCGCCGGCTGGGTGCGCGGCAGCGTGGTCAACGCCGGCGACGGCACGCACGAGCACCCCACCCAGGCGCTCCTTGACGCGCTCACCATGCGCAAGCGCCTCGGCGGGCTGGACGGCCGCCGCGTCACGATCGTGGGCGACGTCCTGCACAGCCGCGTGGCACGATCCAACGTCCTGCTGCTGAACACGCTCGGTGCGGACGTCACCGTGGTCGCGCCCCCGACGCTGCTGCCCGTCGCCATCGACACCTGGCCGTGCTCGGTGTCGTACGACCTCGACGGCGTCATCCCCAAGAGCGACGTCATCATGATGCTGCGCGTCCAGCAGGAGCGCATGAACGCCGCCTACTTCCCGACGGTGCGCGAGTACAGCCGCCGCTACGGGCTGGACGCCGACCGCATGGCGCAGCTCCCCGAGCACGCCATCGTCATGCACCCCGGGCCGATGAACCGCGGCGTGGAGATCGCCGCCGAGGTCGCCGACTCGGTCCGCTCCACGATCGTCGAGCAGGTCGCCAACGGCGTCAGCGCACGCATGGCGGTCCTGTACCTGCTGCTCGGCGGCTCCGAGCCCGCCATCGGCCAGGAGGTCTCCCAGTGACCGCGTACATCATCAGGGGCGCCCGGATCCTCGGCGGCGAGGCCGCCGACATCCTGGTCCGCGAGGGCGCGATCGCCGAGATCGGGCGCGGGCTGGACGAGGCCGGCGCGCAGGCCGTCGACGCCGACGGCCTCGTCGCCCTCCCCGGGCTGGTCGACCTCCACACCCATCTGCGCGAGCCCGGCCGCGAGGACGCCGAGACCGTCGAATCCGGGACGAAGGCCGCCGCGATGGGCGGGTACACCGCCGTCCACGCGATGGCCAACACCGATCCCGTCGCCGACACGGCGGGCGTCGTCGAGCAGGTGTGGCGCCTCGGCCGCGAGGCCGGGTACTGCGACGTCCAGCCGGTCGGGGCCGTCACCCGCGGCATCGCCGGCGAGCAGCTCGCCGAGCTCGGCGCGATGGCCGACTCCGCCGCGCGGGTGCGCGTCTTCTCCGACGACGGGCACTGCGTGTCCGACGCGGTCATCATGCGCCGCGCGCTGGAGTACGTGAAGGCGTTCGACGGCGTCGTCGCCCAGCACGCCCAGGAGCCGCGCCTCACCGAGGGCGCGCAGATGAACGAGGGCGAGATGTCGGCCGCGCTCGGCCTGCGCGGCTGGCCCGCCGTCGCCGAGGAGGCGGTGATCGCGCGGGACGTGCTGCTCGCCCAGCACGTCGGGTCGCGGCTGCACGTCTGCCACGTGTCCACGGCCGGCTCGGTGGAGATCATCCGCTGGGCGAAGAGCAAGGGCTGCCCGGTGACCGCCGAGGTCACCCCGCACCACCTGCTGCTGACCGACGCCAGGGCCGGCACCTACGACCCGATCTTCAAGGTCAACCCGCCGCTGCGCACCGCCGACGACGTCACCGCGCTGCGGCACGCCCTCGCCGACGGCACCATCGACTGCGTCGCCACCGACCACGCCCCCCACCCGGTCGAGGCCAAGGAGACCGAGTGGGCCGTGGCCGCGATGGGCATGGTCGGGCTGGAGACCGCGCTGCCGGTCGTCCAGGAGGCCATGGTCGAGACCGGCCTGCTCGACTGGGCCGGGGTCGCCGACCGCATGTCCGCCCGCCCCGCCCGAATCGGCCGCCTTTCCGGACAGGGTCGTCCGCTGGAGGCAGGTTCGCCCGCCAACATCACGCTGTACGACCCGTCGCCGCGCCGCGCCGTGGACCCGTCCGCGCTGACCTCCAAGAGCCGCAACACCCCGTTCGCGGGGCTGGAGCTGCCCGGGCGGGTCGTCGCGGCGTTCCTGCGCGGCCGGCCGACCGTCCTCGAAGGGAAGCTCCAATGACCCCTGCGCTGCTCGTCCTCGAAGACGGCAGGGTGTTCCGCGGGACCGCGTACGGCGCCGTGGGGGAGACCTTCGGCGAGATGGTCTTCAACACCGGGATGACCGGCTACCAGGAGACGCTCACCGATCCCTCCTATGCCCGCCAGATCGTCGCGATGACCGCGCCGCACATCGGCAACACCGGCATGAACGGCGAGGACTCCGAGTCGCGCCGCATCCAGGTGGCCGGCTACGTGGTGCGCGAGCCCGCCCGTGTGGCGTCCAACTGGCGCGCCACCGGCTCGCTGGGGTCCGCGCTGCGCGAGCAGGGGGTCGTGGGAATCGCCATCCCCGGCACCCGCGCGCTGACGCGGCACCTGCGCGACAGGGGCGCGATGCGCGCCGCCATCTTCAGCGGGGCGGACGCCCTGGCGCACGGTGAAGGCGCCCTCGTGGAGCGCGTGCGGCAGAGCCCCTCGATGGAGGGCGCCGACCTCGCGCGGGACGTCTCCACCCCCGAGCCCTACGTCGTCCCCGCCAAGGGGGGGAAGCGCTACACGGTCGCCGCCGTCGACCTCGGCATCAAGGCGATGACGCCGTACCGGATGGCGGAGCGGGGCTGCGAAGTGCACGTCCTGCCCGCGACCAGCACCGCCGAGGACATCCTCGCGCTCGGCCCCGACGGCGTGTTCTTCTCCAACGGGCCCGGCGACCCGGCCGCCGCCGGCTACGCCGTCGAGGCGCTGAAGGGCGTCCTCGACGCCGGCGCGCCGTTCTTCGGCATCTGCTTCGGCAACCAGATCTTCGGCCGCGCGCTGGGCCTCGGCACGTACAAGCTGAGGTTCGGCCACCGGGGCATCAACCAGCCCGTACAGGACCGCACGACCGGCAAGGTCGACGTCTCGGCCCACAACCACGGGTTCGCCGTGGACGCCCCCGCCGACGGCCCGTTCGACACCCCGTACGGGCCCGGCGAGGTCAGCCACGTCAACCTCAACGACGGCTGCGTCGAGGGGCTCCGGCTCCTGGAGCGGCCGGCGTTCAGCGTCCAGTACCACCCGGAGGCCGCCGCGGGCCCGCACGACGCGTCCGGGCTCTTCGACCGTTTCTGCGAGCTGATGGAGGCGGCGGACTGATGCCCCGCAGGGAAGACCTCAAGTCCGTCCTGGTCATCGGCTCCGGGCCGATCGTCATCGGCCAGGCGTGCGAGTTCGACTACTCCGGCACCCAGGCGTGCCGGGTGCTGAAGGCCGAGGGCCTGCGGGTCACGCTGGTCAACAGCAACCCGGCCACGATCATGACCGACCCCGAGTTCGCCGACGCCACCTATGTCGAGCCGATCACCCCCGAGGTCGTCGAGAAGATCATCGCCAGGGAGCGGCCGGACGCGCTGCTGCCCACCCTCGGCGGCCAGACCGCGCTGAACACCGCCATCGCGCTGCACGAGGGCGGAGTCCTGGAGAAGTACGGCGTGGAGCTGATCGGCGCCGACGTGGACGCCATCCAGGCCGGCGAGAACCGCGAGCGGTTCAAGGAGGTCGTCGCCAAGGTCGCGCGGGAGCACGGCCTGAACGCCGAGTCCGCCCGGTCGGCCATCTGCCGCACGATGGACGAGTGCCTCACGGCGGCCGCGGAGCTGGGCTACCCGCTCGTCGTCCGGCCGTCCTTCACGATGGGCGGGCGCGGCTCCGGCTTCGCCCACGGCGAGGACGACCTGCGCCGCATCGCCGGCGCCGGGCTCGACGCGTCCCCGACCAGCGAGGTGCTCCTGGAGGAGTCGATCCTCGGCTGGAAGGAGTACGAGCTGGAGGTCATGCGCGACCGCGCCGACAACACCGTCATCGTGTGCTCCATCGAGAACCTCGATCCGATGGGCGTGCACACCGGCGACTCGATCACGGTCGCGCCCGCGATGACGCTCACCGACCGCGAGTACCAGAACATGCGGGACGTCGCGATCGCGGTGATCCGCGAGGTCGGCGTCGACACCGGGGGCTGCAACATCCAGTTCGCCGTGCACCCCGCCACCGGCCGGATGATCGTCATCGAGATGAACCCGCGGGTGTCGCGGTCGTCGGCGCTTGCGTCCAAGGCCACCGGCTTCCCCATCGCCAAGATCGCGGCGAAGCTGGCCATCGGGTACACCCTCGACGAGATCCCGAACGACATCACCCGCGAGACGCCCGCCTCGTTCGAGCCCACGCTCGACTACGTCGTGGTGAAGGTGCCCCGGTTCGCGTTCGAGAAGTTCCCCGGGGCCGACGGCACCCTGACCACGCACATGAAGTCCGTGGGCGAGGCCATGGCCATCGGGCGCTGCTTCACCGAGGCCCTGCAGAAGGCGCTGCGGTCCCTGGAGAAGAAGGACTCGTCCTTCAGCTGGGCCGGCGACGCCGACGCCCAGGCGCTGGTCGAGTCGGCCAGGCGCCCGCACGACGGGCGGCTCAGGGACGTCCAGCGCGCGCTCTGGGCCGGGGCGGGCGTCCAGGACCTGTACGAGGCGACCGGCATCGACCCCTGGTTCCTCGACCAGATCGCCGCCGTCAACGAGATCGCCGAGGAGATCCGCACCGCCGACGACGCGCTCACCAGGGACAAGCTGCTGCGCGCCAAGCGGCACGGGTTCTCCGACGCGCAGATCGGCGAGCTGCGCAACCTCTCCGAGGAGGTGGTCAGGGAGGTGCGGCACGCGCTCGGGATCCGCCCCGTCTACCTGACCGTCGACACCTGCGCCGCCGAGTTCGAGGCGCGGACGCCGTACCTGTACTCGGCCTACGACGAGGAGACCGAGGTCCCGCCGGGGACCAAGCCCAAGGTCATCATCCTGGGCAGCGGCCCCAACCGCATCGGCCAGGGCGTCGAGTTCGACTACTCCTGCGTCCACGCGTCCTTCACGCTGGCCGCGGCCGGCTACGAGACCGTGATGGTCAACTGCAACCCCGAGACCGTCTCCACCGACTACGACACCTCCGACCGGCTCTACTTCGAGCCCCTCACCTTGGAGGACGTCCTGGAGGTCGTCTACGCCGAGCAGCAGTCCGGCGAGGTCGCCGGAGTCATCGTCCAGCTCGGCGGCCAGACGCCCCTGGGGCTGGCGCAGAAGCTGAAGGACGCCGGGGTGCCGATCGTGGGCACCTCCCCGGAGAGCATCCACCTCGCCGAAGAGCGCGGCGCGTTCGGGCACGTCCTGCACAAGGCGGGCCTGCTCGCCCCCAAGCACGGCACCGCCACCTCCTACGAGGAGGCGCTGGAGATCGCCGCCGAGATCGGCTACCCGGTCCTGGTCCGGCCCTCGTACGTGCTCGGCGGGCGCGGCATGGAGATCGTGTACGACGACGCCACGCTGGAGTCGTACATGGCCCGCGCCACGGAGGCGAGCCCCGAGCACCCCGTGCTGGTCGACCGCTTCCTGGACGAGGCCATCGAGATCGACGTCGACGCCCTGTTCGACGGCGAGGAGCTCTACCTCGGCGGCGTCATGGAGCACATCGAGGAGGCCGGCATCCACTCCGGCGACTCGGCGTGCGCGCTGCCGCCGATCACGCTGGGGCACGACGACATCCGCCGCATCCGGGAGTCGACGGAGGCGCTCGCGCGCGGCGTCGGCGTGCGCGGGCTCATGAACGTCCAGTACGCGCTGGCCGCGGGCGTCCTGTACGTCCTGGAGGCCAACCCGCGCGCGTCCCGCACCGTGCCGTTCGTGTCCAAGGCGACCGCCGTGCCGCTCGCCAAGGCGGCGGCGCGCGTCATGATGGGCGCCACCATCGCCGAGCTGCGCGCCGAGGGCATGCTGCCGGAGGCGGGCGACGGCGGCGCGCTGCCGCTGGACGCGCCCATCGCGGTGAAGGAGGCCGTACTGCCCTTCGACCGGTTCCGCAACGAGCTCGGGCAGGGCGTCGACATCGTCCTCGGCCCCGAGATGCGCTCCACCGGCGAGGTCATGGGCATCGACGAGGTGTTCGGCACCGCGTTCGCCAAGTCGCAGCAGGCCGCCTACGGCGGTTCCCTGCCGACGAAGGGGAGCGTCTTCGTGTCCGTCGCGAACCGCGACAAACGGCACATGGTGTTCCCCGTGAAGCGGCTCGCTGACCTGGGCTTTGAGATTCTTGCCACGGAAGGGACCGCGGAGGTCCTGCACCGCAACGGCGTGCGTGCCAAGATCGTGCGCAAGCACAGCGAGGGTCCGGGCCCGTCCGGCGAGCCCACGATCGTGCGGCGCGTCCTGGACGGCGAGGTCGACCTCATCGTCAACACGCCCTTCGGCAGCCCCGGCCAATCCGGGCCGCGGCTCGACGGTTACGAGATCCGCACCGCGGCGGTGCTGCGGGGCGTACCGTGCGTGACGACCGTGCAGGGGCTCGCGGCGGCCGTGCAGGGCATCGAGGCCGTCGCGAGCGGCCAGGTCGGCGTCCGCTCCCTCCAGGAGCACGCCGAGCGGCTCAGCGGCGCGCACGGGCGCACCGGCTCCGCCGGTGCCGGCGCCGGCCCGGCCGGGTGAGGACGGGCCGGGCGGGCCGGGCGGCGCGTCCGGCCCGCCCGGCGCACGACGAGGAGAGGGAGACGGGTGTCCGACACGCCGGTGCAGACGTCGGCGACGGTGCTGACGGTCCGCCAGGTGCAGGACTACCACGCGATGACGCTGGTGGCCCCGGCCGTCGCCGAGCGGTTCCGGCCGGGCCAGTTCGTGGCGCTCGCCGTCGGCGGCGAGCACACGTCCCGCCTGGTCCGCCGCTGCTTCGGCGTGCACGAGGTCAAGTCCGACTACGGCGGCACGGTCGAGCTGGTGTTCGCCGACACCGAGCCCGGCACGGCGTGGCTCGCCGGCCGCCGCTCCCGCGACCAGATCGACCTCGTCGGGCCGCTCGGCCGCCCGTTCCGGCTGCCCCGCGACCCGGTCACCTGCCTGCTCGTCGGCGGCGGCCCGGGCGGCGCCGCGGTGTTCGCGCTCGCCGACACGCTGCTGCGGCGCGGCTGCCAGGTCCACTTCGTGCTCGGCGGGCCGTCCGCCCGGCAGGTGTTCGGGTCCCGGATGGCGCAGCGCATCGGCGACAGCGCGACCGTCGCCACCGAGGACGGCTCGATGGGGGAGCGGGGCGCCGTCCGCGACGTCCTGCCCCGCGTCATCGAGGAGACCGGCGCCGACGTCGTCTACGGCTGCGGCCCCACGGCCCTGCTGCGGTCGGTCACCCAGATCGCCGGCGACTTCGGCCTCCCCTCGCAGGTGTCGGTCATGGAGTTCCTGCGGGAGACCGGCGCGTGCGGCATCGGCGTGTGCATGACCTGCATGCTCCCCGTCCACGGCGACGACGGCGTCACCCGCATGGTGCGCGCCTGCGCGGACGGGCCCGTCCTGCGCGGCGACCGCGTCCGCTGGGGCGACCTCGGCACCATCCCGTTCGACGCGCTCGGCGCGCCGCGCGTCCTGAGCGTCTCCGAAGGGGGCTCCCAATGAGCGACAGGGTCACGACGACGCTCGGGCCCCTGGAACTGCCCAACCCCGTCATGACGGCCTCCGGGTGCGGCGGGACGGGGCGCGAGCTCGCCCAGTTCTTCGACCCCGCCCGCCTGGGGGCGTTCGTCACCACGTCGGTGATGCCGCAGGCGCGCGCGGGACGCCCCACGCCCCGCGTGACCGAGACCCCGAGCGGCCTCCTCACCGCCATGGGCCTGCCGGGCCCCGGCGTCGAGGCGTTCCTGGAACGCGACCTGCCCTGGCTCATCGAGCAGGGCGTCCGCACGATCGTCTCCATCGCCGGCGGCAGCGTCGAGGAGTACGGCGAGGTCGCCCGCCGGCTGCGGGGCGTGCCCGGCATCGCCGCGCTCGAGGTGAACGTCGCCTGCCCCAACGTCGAGGACCGCGGCCGCGTGTTCGCCTGGCACCCCGCCGCCGCCGCGTCCGTCGTGCGCGCCGTCCGCGCCCACGCGCGGCCCGGCGTCCCGGTCTTCGCCAAGCTCGCCCCGGACGTGACCGACATCGTCACGATCGCGCTCGCCTGCGCCGACGCGGGCGCCGACGGCCTCACCCTGATCAACACGGTGGAGGCCATGGCGATCGACCCGGGGACGCTCCGGCCCGCGCTCAGCGGCGTGTCCGGCGGCCTGTCCGGGCCCGCGATCCGGCCGCTCGCGGTCCGCTGCGTCTACCAGGTGCACGCCGCGCTGCCCAGCACCCCGATCATCGGCGTCGGCGGCATCGCCACCGGGCTGGACGCGCTGGAGTTCATCCTCGCCGGCGCGTCCGCCGTCGCCGTCGGCACCGCCCTGTTCCACGACCCCGCGGCCGCCCCCCGCGTCCTGCGCGAGCTGGAGGAGGCCCTCGCGGCCCGCCGCATCGGCCGCCTCGCCGACGCCGTCGGCCTCGCGCACAAGCCCGCCGGGTACGTCCCGCCCCAGGTGCGCCCGCAAGAGCCCGAGAAGGAGAAGCTGTGACCGCCGCCCCCATCGCCGTCGCGCTGGACGCGCCCGACCTGGAGACGGCCGCGCGCTGGGCCACCCTGGTGACGCCGCACGTCTCCACCGTCAAGGTGGGCCTGGAGCTGTACCTGCGGTACGGGCCGGACGCCGTCGCCAGCGTGCGCGGCGCCAGCCGCGTCCAGGTCTTCCTGGACCTTAAGCTCCACGACATCCCGGCGACCGTCCGCGGCGCCGCCCGCGCCGTGGCGCGCCTGAAGCCGTCCTACCTGACCGTGCACGCCGCCGGCGGCCCGGCGATGATCCGCGCCGCCGTGGAGGCCGCCCCCGCCACCAGGATCGCGGCGGTGACCGTCCTCACCTCCCTCGGCGAGGCCGACCTCACCGCGCTCGGGCTCGCCGGGCCGGCGCCGGACGCCGTCCGCCGGCTGGCGCTGCTCTCGGTCGAGGCGGGCGCGCAGGCCCTCGTCTGCTCCCCGCAGGAGGCCGCCGCCGTGCGCGCCGAGGTCGGCCCCGGCATCACGCTGATCACGCCGGGTGTCCGCCCGGCCGGCGCCGCCAACCAGGACCAGGCGCGGGTGGCCACCCCCGAGGACGCCCTCGCCGCCGGCGCCGACCTGCTGGTCATCGGCCGCCCCATCACCGG
Source organism: Actinomadura sp. (assembly GCF_044508335.1). Taxonomy (NCBI): domain Bacteria; kingdom Bacillati; phylum Actinomycetota; class Actinomycetes; order Streptosporangiales; family Thermomonosporaceae; genus Actinomadura; species Actinomadura sp. The sequence goes on along the minus strand of NZ_JBIQHY010000006.1, from coordinate 17,707 downwards.
CGCGCCCGATCCGGGCGCCGCCGCGGCGGCCATCGCCGCGGCCCTGCGCCGCACCTCCGCCGCCGCCCCCGACCGCGCCAACACCCCCTGACCGGCGCGGCAGCCGCGCGCGGCGCGCGGTTCCGCGGCGGCGCCCGATGGGAGATAACTCCATTCGGTGCGAAAGTTTCGAGCGTTGTTGGGCGTGCGGGATCGCGCATTGTGGTTTTAGTCGCATGCGAATGTCGGAGCCGGAGTGTTCGCATTGCGAGTACGTGCCGAACGACGAAGTCGTTCACGCGGAGTGGCGATTCCGGCCGGACGGCTCCGGCGGGAGCGCCGGTCGTTCCGCGTCCATGTCGGTGCCCTGGCGGCGGGCGGGGAGCTGTGTGGCGGGTGGCGCGGCCCTCCGAGCGGGAGACGATCTTGGCGGGTCGGTTGTTGTCGAGGATGACAGTAACGGTGCCGCCGCGACGTGCGGAACGGCGCGGCGTGACGAGTGTCACCCGGTCGGGATCGGTTGTGGGAGACCTCACAGGGGGCGGCGGGGGACGGTCGCGGAGGCCGCCGGCGGGCCGGCGGGGCGGCCCGGGAGGGCGCGCGAACCTCAGTGACATAAGGGTACCCAGCGCCGCATTTGGGGTCGGATCGGGGGGATTTTCACGATCATGCGAAAGTCCCAGCAAGGCAAGGGGATGGGCCGCCGGCACCCCCGGATTGGGTACACTCTGTATTCAGGACACTCCGGGGAGTGATTTTCGTGAATTTATGGTGGGCTAAACGGCACTTCACGTTGCCTAATGGGTGGTGAACTCGCTAGTTTCCCAACCCGTCCGACTCCGTCGAGTGGAAACCTGAGGTGACCCGGCGTGGCTCTTCCGCCCCTAACCCCCGAACAGCGCGCCGCAGCCCTGGAGAAGGCTGCCAAGGCCCGCAAGGAGCGGGCCGAGGTTAAGAACAAGCTGAAGCACGGGGGAACCTCGCTCGCCGAGGTTCTCAAAGAAGGTCAGTCCGACGACGTCATCGGCAAGATGAAGGTGTCGGCGCTCCTGGAGTCCCTGCCCGGCGTGGGCAAGGTCCGTGCGAAGCAGATCATGGAGCGTCTGGGCATCGCCGAGTCCCGCCGTGTGCGGGGCCTCGGCGCCAACCAGCGCGCCTCCCTGGAGCGTGAGTTCGGCGGAAGTGCGAACCGCTGACGCGCGACTCACGGGCGGGCGCGGCGGTCAGGCCGCCGCGGCCGGCCCGGGGCGACCCGGGCCCGGCACCATCCCGCCCGGCTCCGGCGCACCCTCCGACGCGCCGGAAGGCTCCACAGCGCCCGGCCCGCTCGCGCGGCGGCTGACGGTCCTCTCCGGGCCGTCGGGCGTCGGCAAGAGCACGGTCGTCGCCGAGATCCGGCGATCACACCCCGAGGTGTGGCTGTCGGTCTCGGTGACAACCCGGGCCCCCCGCCCGGGTGAGACCGATGGTGTGCAGTACTACTTCGTCGACGACGCCGGTTTCGACCGGCTCGTCGCCGAAGGGGAGCTCCTCGAATGGGCCGAGTTCGCGGGGAACCGCTACGGCACCCCGCGCCGGCCCGTCGAGGAGCGCCTCGCCCGCGGAGAGCCGGTCCTCCTGGAGATCGACCTCCAGGGCGCCCGGCAGGTCCGCGCGTCGATGCCGGAGGCGCGGCTGGTGTTCCTCGCCCCGCCCAGCTGGGAGGAGCTCGTCCGCCGGCTCACCGGCCGCGGCACCGAGCCGCCCGAGGTGATCGAGCGCCGGCTCGAGGCGGCCCGCGTCGAACTCGCCGCCGAGAAGGAGTTCGACGTCACCCTCGTCAACACGTCCGTCCAGGACGTGTGCGACGAGCTGCTAGCCTTGATGGCCGAACAGTAGCGAGACCTACCAGCGGAAGGCCACCGAGTGGCAGCCAGCAATGAGGGCATCACCAACCCGTCGATCGACGAGCTCCTGGAGGTCGTCGACACCAAGTACGGCCTCGTGAGCATCGCGGCCAAGCGCGCCCGGCAGATCAACGCCTACTACGCCCAGCTGGGCGAGGGCCTGCTGGAGTACGTCGGCCCGCTCGTCGAGACCCAGGTGCAGGAGAAGCCCCTGTCGATCGCGCTCCGCGAGACGCGCGAGGGCCTCCTGAACGCCGAGCCCATCGAGGGCTGAGCGTCCCGCGTCCGGGCGGCCGGGCGACCCGGTGCCGCCGGTGCGGGCGCCTGATGGGACAGTGTCACCATGACCTCCCGTAAGCCGCGCGTCGTGCTCGGCGTGAGCGCCGGCATCGCCGCGTACAAGGCGTGCGAGCTGCTCCGGCGGCTCACCGAGTCGGGCCACGACGTCACCGTCGTGCCGACCGCCGACGCGCTCCGCTTCGTCGGCGAGCCCACCTGGGCGGCGCTGTCGGGCAACCCGGTGTCCACGCGGGTGTGGGACGGCGTCGCCGACGTGCCGCACGTGCGGCTCGGCCAGAACGCCGACCTGGTGTTCGTCGCGCCCGCCACCGCCGACCTGCTCGCCCGGGCCGCGCAGGGGCTGGCCGACGACCTGCTCACCAACACCCTGCTCACCGCCCGCTGCCCGGTCGTGTTCGCGCCCGCGATGCACACCGAGATGTGGGAGCACCCGGCGACCCAGGCCAACGCGGCGACGCTGCGCTCCCGGGGCGCGATCGTGGTGGAGCCCGCCTCCGGGCGGCTCACCGGCAAGGACACCGGCCCCGGCCGGCTGCCCGACCCCGCCGAGCTGTTCGAGGTGGCGCGGCACGTCCTGGCCCGCGGCGCCGGCGGCCGCGACCTCGCCGGGCGGCACGTGGTGGTCTCCGCGGGCGGCACCCGGGAGCCGATCGACCCCGTCCGGTTCATCGGGAACCGCTCGTCCGGCCTGCAGGGCTACGCCCTCGCCCGCACCGCCGTGGCCCGCGGCGCCCGGGTGACCCTCGTCTCCGCCAACGTCGCGCTGCCCGACCCCGCCGGCGCCGAGGTCGTCCCCGTCGGGTCGGCCGAGGAGATGCACAAGGCCGTGGCGGCGGCCGCCGCCGGCGCCGACGCGGTCGTGATGGCCGCCGCCGTCGCCGACTTCCGCCCGGCCGGCTACCGGGGCTCGAAGATCAAGAAGGCCGAGGGCGCCGAGCCGGAGCCGATCCGGCTCGTGAAGAACCCCGACATCCTGGCCGAGCTCGGGCGCACCCGGCGCCCCGGCCAGGTCATCGTCGGCTTCGCGGCCGAGACCGACGACGTCCTCGCCAACGGCCGCGCGAAGCTCGCCCGCAAGGGCAGCGACCTCCTCGTCGTCAACCGGGTCGGCGAGAACCTGACCTTCGGGCGGCCCGACAACGAGGCCGTGATCCTCGGCGCGGACGGCTCGCAGACCGAGGTCCCGCGCGGCGCCAAGGAGGCGCTCGCCGAGGTCGTCTGGGACCTCGTGGCCGCCCGCCTGAAACCCCCCGTCCCGGATCGTGCGTAGCCGGGACCGGCGGCGATCCCGCTAGACTTCCGATCCTGACACCCGTTGGCCCTAACACCCGTGGGGAACCCCGGCGGGGGCGCCGTCCCCCTCCGAACTCGACAAAGAATCCGTCCTGCGACGTCAGTCAGCAGCCGCTGCAAGGAGTTCACGTACGTGTCTCGCCGCCTGTTCACCTCCGAGTCCGTGACCGAAGGACACCCGGACAAGATCGCGGACCAGATCAGCGACGCGATCCTCGACTCGATGCTCAAGGACGACCCGAAGAGCCGGGTCGCCGTCGAGACGTTGATCACGACCGGTCAGGTGCATGTGGCCGGTGAGGTCACCACCGAGACCTATGTGGACATCCCGGGCGTGATCCGGGAGAAGATCCTGGAGATCGGCTACGACTCGTCCAAGAAGGGCTTCGACGGGCACTCCTGCGGCGTGTCGGTGTCCATCGGCGCGCAGTCGCCCGACATCGCGCAGGGCGTCGACGACGCCTACGAGACCCGCGAGGGCGAGGGCGTCGACGACCTCGACCGGCAGGGCGCCGGCGACCAGGGCCTCATGTTCGGCTACGCCACCAACGAGACGCCCGAGCTGATGCCGCTGCCGATCACCCTGGCGCACCGGCTCGCGCAGCGGCTGTCGGCGGTCCGCAAGAGCGGCGACGTCCCCTACCTGCGCCCGGACGGCAAGACCCAGGTCACCATCGAGTACGACGGCGACCGCGGCGTCCGCCTCGACACCGTCGTGGTGTCCAGCCAGCACGCTCCCGACATCGACCTGAAGGAGCTGCTCGCGCCGGACGTGAAGGAGCACGTGGTCGACCCGGTGCTCGCCCAGTTCGACCTCGACACCGAGGGCTACCGGCTGCTGGTCAACCCGACCGGCCGCTTCGAGATCGGCGGCCCGATGGGCGACGCCGGCCTCACCGGCCGCAAGATCATCGTCGACACCTACGGCGGCATGGCCCGGCACGGCGGCGGCGCGTTCTCCGGCAAGGACCCGTCCAAGGTCGACCGGTCCGCCGCCTACGCGATGCGCTGGGTCGCCAAGAACCTCGTCGCCGCGCAGCTCGCCGACCGCGCCGAGGTCCAGGTCGCCTACGCGATCGGCAAGGCGCACCCGGTCGGCGTGTTCGTGGAGACGTTCGGCACCGAGAAGGTCGCCCCCGAGAAGATCGAGAAGGCGATCGACGACGTGTTCGACCTGCGTCCGGCCGCGATCGTCCGCGACCTCGACCTGCTCCGCCCGATCTACTCGCAGACCGCCGCCTACGGCCACTTCGGCCGGTCCGAGCCCGACTTCTCCTGGGAGTCGACGGACCGCGCCAAGGACCTGGCCTCCGCCGCCGGCCTCTGACCCGCGGGCACGGAAAGGCCCCGGGGCGCCCCCGGGGCCTTTCCCATGGGGCCGCTCAGGCTGGGCAGTGGTTGCCGCGGTGCAGGCCGTACCGGGCGGCGATGGTGTACCGGCCGGGCCCGTGCGCCGTCAGCCGGATGAAGTCGCCCGCGCGCGCCAGGCAGGCGTCCCCGCCCGTGGCGCTCAGCCACGGCGACCAGGAGACCCGCACCAGGACGGATCCCGGGGACGGCATGTCGACGACGAGTTCACCGGCATTCAGCTCGTGGACGGACGCGGGGCGGTCGACGAGCGGCGTCGGGCGCGCGACGCGGAACAGGCGCCAGTGCTCGTCCCGCCACACCTCGGTGAGGTAGGGCTGGCCGCCCCCGACGAGCGCGGCCTCCTCCTGCGCCGACCAGTCGACCTCCTGCTCGGGCAGGACGACGTACTGCACCGCCCACTCGTGCAGCCAGTCGCGGTATGAGCCGGGCGTCAGCGCGCCGTCCTCGTAGAACAGCTCGTGGCGTTCGGCGTCGACCTGCCGGTTCCAGCCGCGCGCCAGGACGAAGTGGCGGGCGAGGCCGGACGACTCCCAGTGGGAGCGCAGCGGCACGACCTCGATGCGGCCCTTCTCCGCGCCGAGCGCGTCCAGCTCCGCGACGAGGCCGCGGGCGTGGCCGGCCGCGGCCGCCGCGGGCTCGGTGTGGATCAGGTCGTCGACGGGCTTCACGACCTGCCAGGACGCGGTGACGATGAACGCCAGCGACAGCACGGCGATCCGGAACGTGCCCTGCGCGCGGGCCACCGCCGACAGCAGGAACATCCCGCCGAACAGCAGCGACAGGCGCTCGACGTTGCTGCCGACGGGGGAGGGGATCAGCCAGGTCAGGATGATCCCGGTCAGGTAGACGCCCGCGCCGAGGCGCACGAACGTCCAGCTCTTCGGCGCGCACAGCAGGAGCGCGGCGACGCTGGTCACGGCGGGCAGCACGATCGCGGTGAGCGAGATCGGCTGAATGCCGCTGAAGGGGAACAGCAGGCTGGTCGTCCCCACCACCAGGGGCAGGCCCACGGCGACGCAGACGCCCGCGCGGCGGCGGCCGGTGAGGAACAGCGCGGCGGCCAGCACCAGCAGGAACAGGCCGGCGACGGGGCTGGCGAGCGAGGCGAGCACGCTGCACCCCGCCATCGCCGCGGCCCGCAGGGCGGGCGTGCCGCGCGGCGTGAACGCCGCGATCGTCGCCATGAGCGCGAACGTCAGGCCCAGGCCGAAGGTGACGCGGCCGGAGGCGGCGTTGCACGACAGCGCGAACGCCGCCCACAGCGAGGCGGGCAGCGCCACGGGCGCCCGGAACCTCTTCAGCAGGTGCGCGGTCAGGGCGGCGGAGAGCGTGCCGGTCACCACCGCGACCGTGCGTATGCCGAACAGCGCCATCAGGTACGGCGACATCACGCTGTAGGACGCCGGATGCATCCCGCCGTACCAGGCGAAGCTGTACGCGGCGCCGGGGTGCTCCCAGGCGAAGTCGGTCCACGCGGCCTGGGCGGCGAGGTCCCCGCCCTCGGCCGCCAGGAACAGCCCCCACACCAGGTGGAGGGCGGCGGCCGCGACCGTCGCCGCCACCACCGGGTGGCGCGCCCGCTTCTTCCATCTGGCCCATGCGGACGGGGGGCCGGCGGGACGGCGCGGCGATCCGTGCGGGACCGGGGCGTCCGCCCGCTCTCGAGTATGCGCTGTGGTCACTTCGCCTGCACGGGCTCGTCGGACGGCGTGGGCGCGGAGGGGGGCCTCGGGCAATGGGCCGGCGGGCGCGCGCCCTTCAAACGGATCAACCCTAGCGTGCGCGTCCGGCCGCCGGGCCGGTCCGGCTGTCGGGTCGGTCTGGTAGGACGGTGAGCGTGACGAAGGACGGCGGGGGAGCGGACCTGATCCCGGGGCTGGCCGACCTCCCGCGCCCGCCCGCCGGCGAACCCGGCGGACGGGGTGGGGGCAAGGGGGCGGGCAAGGGCGCGGGGAAGAAGGCGGCCAGGCCGCGGAAGAAGGGGGCGCGCAGCCCGGCCGCGGAGCTGCCCGTGGCGCGGATCGCGGTCGACGTGTCCCTTCCGCACCTCGACCGGCCCTTCGACTACCTGGTGCCCGCCGAGCTGGACGCCGAGGCCGTGCCCGGGTGCCGGGTGCGGGTGCGGTTCGCCGGGCAGCTCGTCGACGGGTTCCTGCTGGAGCGGGCCGCCGAGAGCGGGCACGACGGGAAGCTGCTGTACCTGGAGCGGGTCACCTCGTCCGAGCCGGTCCTGACGCCGGAGGTCGCCGCGCTGGCCCGGGAGGTGGCCGACCGGTACGCGGGCTCGTTCGCCGACGTGCTGCGGCTGGCCGTCCCGCCCCGGCACGCCCGGGTGGAGGCCGAGCCCGCCACCGGTCCCCCCGAGCCGCCGGAGCCGCCGGCCGCGGTCGACGCCGGCGTCTGGGCGGACTATC
>NZ_JBIQHY010000006.1:0-10364 GCF_044508335.1 Actinomadura sp. | reverse complement strand
CCCGAGCCGCCGGAGCCGCCGGCCGCGGTCGACGCCGGCGTCTGGGCGGACTATCCGGCCGGCCCGTCGTTCCTGCGCGCCCTCGCCGGAGGGCGGGCGCCCCGCGCGGTCTGGACGGCGCTGCCCGGCCCCGGCTGGACCGCCGCCATCGCGCGGGCCGTCGCCGCCGCGCTGAGCGGCGGGCGCGGCGCCATCGTGGTGGTCGCCGACGGGCGCGACGTGGCGCGGGTCGACGCCGCGCTCAAGGCCGAGCTGGGGGAGGGCCTCCACGTCGCCCTGACCGCGGAGCTCGGCCCCGCCGAGCGCTACCGCCGCTGGCTGGCCGTCCTGCGCGGCAGGGCGCGGGCGGTCGTCGGCACGCGCGCCGCCATGTTCGCGCCCGTCGCCGATCTCGGGCTGGTCGTGCTGTGGGACGACGGCGACGACGTCCACGCCGAGCCCCACGCGCCCTACCCGCACCCCCGCGACGTCCTCGCGCTGCGCGCGCACAGGGCGGACGCGGGGGCGCTGATCGGCGGGTTCACCCGGACCACCGACGCGACGCAGCTGGTGGAGACCGGCTGGGCGCACGCCCTCTCCGCCGGCCGGGACCGGGTCCGCGCGGTGATGCCCCGCGTCCGGTACGCGGGGGAGGACGCGCAGCTCGCCCGCGACCCCGCCGCCCGAACGGCGCGCCTGCCGAACGTCGCGTTCGAGGCGGCCCGCGGCGCGCTGGAGGGCGGGCCCGTCCTGGTCCAGGTGCCGAGGCGCGGATACGTGCCGGGCATCGCGTGCGGGCGCTGCCGCACGCCGGCGCGGTGCGGGGGGTGCCGCGGGCCCCTGTCGCTGGCGTCGTCCCACGCCGCCCCCTACTGCCGCTGGTGCGGGCGCATCGCGGGCGACTGGCACTGCCCCGAGTGCGGCTTCGTCCAGGTGCGGGCCGTCGTGGTGGGGGCCAAGCGCACGGCGGAGGAGCTGGGCCGGGCGTTCCCCGGCGTGCCGGTGCGGACGTCCGGCCGGGACGCGATCCTCGGACGGGTCGGCCCGGCCCCTGCCCTGGTGGTCGCCACGCCGGGGGCCGAACCGCCCGCGGACGAGGGGTACGCGGCCGCCCTGCTGCTGGACGGCTGGGTCCTGCTGGGCCGCCCCGATCTGCGCGCCGGCGAGGAGGCGTTGCGGCGCTGGATGAACGCGGCGTCGCTCGTCCGCCCGCAGGGGCCGGTGATCGTGGCCGCCGAAGGGTCGCTCCCGCCCGTCCAGGCGCTCGTCCGGTGGGACCCGGTCACCTACGCGGAGCGCGAGCTGGCCGAGCGGAGGGAGGCGGGGTTCCCGCCCGCCGCGCGGATGGCGTCGCTGACCGGCTCCCCGGCCGCCGTGCGGGAGCTCCTGTCCGAAGCCCGGCTGCCGGAAGGGGCGGAGGTCCTCGGGCCCGTGCCCGTCCCGCAGGCGGGGACCGACGCCCAGGAGAAGGAGCGCGCGCTGATCCGGGTGCCGCGGGCCGCCGGGCACGCCATGGCGCGCGCGCTGAAGGAGGCCCAGGGCGTGCGCAGCGCGCGCAAGGCCGCCGAGACGGTTAGGGTCCAGATCGACCCCCTGGAGCTGATCTGACCAATAGGGTTCTCGGGTGGCCGACAACTGGGTGGAGAGCACCGCCGGCGACCTGCGCCGGTGGGCGGACGAACGCGGTGAGACGCTGGACGAGCAGGGCGCCGGGATCCTGCTCGGCCTCGCGCGGGAGGAGATGGGCCTCGCGGGGCCTGAGGAGCTGACCCCGGACGGGGTCCGGGCGCTGCTGCTGGAGGTCTTCCCGGAGACCGTGGTCGCCGGGAGCGACGACGTCCCCACCGTCCTGGACGCCCTCCGCACGATCGTCGCCTACCTGCGCGACACCGCCGCCGTGACCGCGCCGGAGGCCGCCGCGCTGGCCGCCGAGATCGACCGGACCGAGCCCGAGTTCGCCGAGGTCGTCGCCGCGGTCGACGGCGAGGAGCGGCAGGCCGCCGCCGAGGTGATCAGCGGGCTGCTGCAGGCCGACGGGGTGTCCCTGGACGACCAGGAGGCCGTCGACGCGTGGGTGCGCGAGTTCGAGGCGCTGCCCGAGGCGGAGCGCTACGCCCGCACCGAGGAGTACCTGCGGCGGGCCGGCGAGCTGGTCGTCCCGCCGGTCCGCGCGGTGCCCCGCGCGGAGGCGGCCGCGGCGGCGCGCGGGTCGCGGCTGACGCGGGCGATGCTGGCCCTGGCCGACTGGACGGGGGAGCGCGCCCTCACCGAGCACGACACCCTGACCGAGGCGGACATCGGCGCCGCCGGCGCCGCCCTCGGCCTGGAGGCCCCGCGCCGCCACGGGCGGATGGAGGACGAGGGCGAGCTGGAACGGCTGTGGTGGGCCGCCGTCGAGGCGAACGTCATCACCGCCGAGGACGGCGCCGCCTCGCCGGGGCCCGCCTGCGAGGGCCTCCGGTCCGACGACGACGAGGAGCTGCTCGCCGCGTGGCTGCCGCTGTTCGAGGCCGTCGTGGTGCCCGGCCACGACTACGCGGACGGCCTCGACGCGCTGGAGCTCGTCCAGAACGAGATGACCGGCGTCCTCATCCACCTGTACGAGCAGGAGGAGCCCACCGACCCGCAGATCCTGGCCGGGGCGCTGCTCGGCCATGTCGAGGAGGCCTACGACCTGTCCGACGCCGAGGCCATGGCGCCCCTCGTCCGGGACGCGTTCCACCTGGAGCTCGCGACCCTCGCGGACTGGGGGATCGTCGAGGAGTCCGGCGGCGGGCGCGCGCTGACGCCGCTCGGCGTGTGGGCGGTCCGCGAGCTGCTGCTGGCCGACGGCTTCACCGCCCCCGTCATCGGCGAGCTGGCCGGCGCGCGCGCGTCCGAGCTCATCGCCGGGCTCACCTGGTACCGGCCGGAGGCCGCCGACGAGGAGATCGACGGGTGGCTGGCCGCGCACGACCCCAAGGACGCCGCCGCCGACCTGCTGGACGTCATGCGCACCGGCGGCCCGGGCGCCCGCAACCTGGCCGCCGCCGTCCTGCACCGCATCGGCCCCGAAGCCGCCGGCGTGGTGCGCGCGGCGCGGGAGCACCCGCTGGTCTCGCCGTACGCCGCGCTGTGGCTGAACGCCGTCGGCGACCCGTCCGGGCGGGAGCTGGCCCGCGAGGAGTACCTGTGGGTGTTCGTCGACACCGTCGCCGGGATGCTGGAGACCGCCGAGCCGCAGGAGGCGGTCGAGGCCGCGCTCATCGACGCGCCGCCGGAGGCGGAGATGAAGGTCATGGTCGACGAGCTGTGGCGCACCCACCATCCGGGCGTGGCCGAGGTGCTGGAGGCCCTGGGCGCGCACCATCCCGACAAGGCGACCGCCAAGGCGGCCCGCACCGCCGCCTACAAGGCGCGCTCGGCGCACCAGAGCGCGCACCGCGGCGTGTGAAGCGCCGTGTGAATCAGTACAGGATGTCTCCGTAGACTGGACGGGCACGTCCCGTTCGCAGGAGAACCTCGCAGGAAACGGAGTCCTCGTTGGCCGTCAAGCCCATCCGCCTCTTCGGCGACCCCGTGCTGCGCACGCCCGCGGAGCCGGTGAAGGACTTCGACAAGGAGCTGCGCCAGCTCGTCAAGGACCTCACCGACACGATGATCGACGCTCCCGGCGCGGGCCTGGCGGCCCCGCAGCTCGGCGTGGGCCTGCGGGTGTTCACCTACTACGTCGACGACGTGCTGGGGCACCTGGTGAACCCCACCCTGGACCTCACCGACGAGCAGGAGACCGACGACGAGGGCTGCCTGTCCCTGCCCGGCCTGGCGTTCCCCACGCCGCGGTCGGTCGGCGTGGTGGCGAAGGGCTTCAACATGCACGGCGAGCCCGTCACGCTGGAGGGCACGCACCTGCTGGCCCGCTGCGTCCAGCACGAGACCGACCACCTCGACGGGATCATCTTCATCGACCGGATGGACCCGGAGCAGCGCAAGGCCGCGATGAAGGCGATCCGGGAGGCCGAGTGGTTCGGCGACCCGGTCCCCGTCGTCAAGGAGTCGCCGCACCGGACCTTCGGGAAGGCGATCTAGGTGCGCCTCGTCTTCGCCGGCACCCCCGACACCGCGCTCCCGTCGCTGACGGCGCTGCTGGGGTCCTCGCACGAGGTCGCGGCGGTCGTGACCCGGCCGGACCGCCCGTCGGGCCGTGGGAGGCGGCTCAGGCCCTCTCCCGTCGCCTCGCTGGCGGCCGAGGCGGGCGTCGAGGTGCTCAAACCCGCCTCCGCCCGCGATCCGGAGTTCCTCGGCCGGCTCCGCGAGATCGCGCCCGACTGCTGCCCCGTCGTCGCCTACGGCGCCCTGCTGCCGCGCGAGGCGCTGGACATCCCCCGGCACGGCTGGGTGAACCTCCACTTCTCGCTGCTGCCCGCGTGGCGCGGCGCGGCGCCCGTGCAGCGCGCGATCCTGCACGGCGACGACATGACCGGGGCGTCCACGTTCCTGATCGAGGAGGGTCTCGACACGGGCCCGGTCTACGGCGTCCTCACCGAGCCGATCCGGCCGACCGACACCTCCGGGGACCTGCTGGGGCGCCTCGCCGTCGCCGGCGCGAGCCTCCTGCTCGACACGATGAACGGCATCGAGGCGGGCGTCCTCGAACCCCGGCCGCAGCCGACCGAGGGCGTGTCCCACGCGGCGAAGCTGACGCCCGAGGACGCCCGCGTCGACTGGCAGAGCCCCGCGCTGCACATCGACCGCCTCGTCCGCGCCTGCACGCCGGCGCCCGGCGCGTGGACGACGTTCCGCGGCGCGCGCCTCAAGCTGGGCCCGGTCCGCCCGGCGCCCGGCGCCGGGGAGCTGGCGCCCGGCGAGATCCGGGCGGGGAAGAACGAGGTGCTCGTGGGGACGGGGACGCATCCGGTCGCGCTCGGCGAGGTCCAGCCGCAGGGCAAGCGCGTCATGCCCGCCGCCGACTGGGTCCGCGGCGCCGCCCTCACCGGTGAGGACGCGCTGCACTGATGCCGCCCGCCCGCGACCGCCGACGCGCTCCGAACCGCAGGCCGGGCGGCCCCCGCAGGACGGGCCGCCCCCAGGACCTCGTCCGCCGCACGGCGTTCGACGTGATCCGGGCGGTGGAGACCCGCGACGCCTACGCGAACCTCCTGCTGCCCAAGCGCCTGCACGACCGCGGCCTCACCGGGCGCGACGCCGCCCTCGCCACCGAGCTCACCTACGGGACGCTGCGCGGCCGCGGCACCTATGACGCGGTGCTCGCGCTGTGCAGCGACCGGGAGCTGCGCCGCATCGACGCCCCGCTGCTGGACGTCCTGCGCCTGGGCGCGCACCAGGTCCTCGCCACCCGCATCCCGGCGCACGCGGCCGTGGGGACGGCCGTGGAGCTGGCCCGCTCCGTCGCCGGCCCCGGCCAGGCGAAGTTCGCCAACGCGGTGCTCCGCAAGGTCGCCACCCGCGACATGGACGCCTGGCTGGAGATCGTGGCGCCGTCCGACGCCGACGTCACGACCCGCCTGTCGGTCGCGCACAGCCACCCGAAGTGGATCGTGTCGGCGCTGCGCGACGCCGTCGGGCCGGGCGAGATCGGCGAACTCCTCGCCGCCGACAACGCCCGCCCGCGGGTGACGCTGGTCGCCCGCCCCGGCCGGGCCACGGTGGAGGAGCTCCGCGAGTCCGGTGCGGAACCCGCCCCGTACTCGCCCTACGCCGCCGTGCTGCCCGAAGGGGACCCGGCCGGCGTCGCGGCCGTCCGCGAGGGGCGCGCCGCCGTCCAGGACGAGGCGAGCCAGATGGTCGCCCTGGCGCTGACCGAGGCCCTCGTGGACGGCGCCGACGCCCGCTGGGCGGACCTGTGCGCCGGCCCCGGAGGCAAGGCGGGTCTTCTCTCCGCTCTCGCCGCCCAGCGCGGCGCGCGGCTCCTGGCCGCCGACGTCCAGCCGCACCGCGCCGCGCTCGTCCGCCGCGCGGTGGACGACCGCACCGGCGTGGTGGCGGCCGACGGCACGGTCCCCGCATGGCGGCCCGGGTCGTTCGACCGCGTCATGGTGGACGCGCCGTGCACCGGCCTGGGGGCGCTCCGGCGCCGCCCGGAGGCGCGCTGGCGGCGCGGCCCCGAATCGGTGGCCGAGCTGGGCGCGCTTCAGCGGAGCCTGCTCACCACGGCACTGGAGTCCGTCCGGCCTGGCGGCGTCGTCGCCTATGTGACGTGCTCGCCCCATCTGGCCGAGACCCGTGTAGTGGTGGACGACGTCGTGGGCAAGCGCGAGGACGTCGAACGGCTCCACGCGCCGGCCGTTCTGACGTCGCTCAGCCCGAACCTCACCGGCGTGGGGGACGGCCCGTACGCCCAGTTCTGGCCGCACCGCCACGGCACGGACGCGATGTTCCTGGCCCTCCTGCGCCGGACCTAGCCCCTGGGGGACCGACCCGTGCTCACCGGATTCTGGCTCTTCATGTCGTTCCTGGGGAGCGCGGGCTTCTACGTCCCGCTGCTGGTCGTGCTGTTCTGGTGCGCGGCGCCGCGCCTCGCCGCGCGGGCGTCGGTGCTCCTGCTGTTCGGCGCGATGCTCAACACGCTCCTCAAGCTGGTCTTCCACGAACCGCGCCCCTACTGGACGGACCCCTCCGTCAAGGGCGGGCAGTCGCTGTCCTCTTTCGGGATGCCGTCCGGGCACGCCCAGAACGGCATCGTGGCCTGGGGGTTCTTCGCCGCCCAGACCAAGCGGCGGCTCCTGTGGCCGGGGGCCGCCGTCATCATCGCCCTGATCGGGGCGTCGCGCGTCTACCTGGGGGTCCACTCGATCGGCCAGGTCCTCGCGGGCTGGGGCATCGGCCTGACCCTCCTGGTGGCCGCCCTCGCGGTGGAACCCGTCCTCGTCCCGTGGTGGACCCGCCGGCACCTGGCCGTACAGGTGGTCCTCTCGCTGGTGATACCCCTGCTACTGCTGGCAGCGGCCTGGGGAGCGTGGCACCCGCTCCGGGACTGGCAATGGCCGGACGCCTGGGCGCAGGCCGTCCAAGCCGCCGGGGGCGAGACCGGGCCCATCACCCTGGTCGACTCGGCCAGCGCCTCGGGCGGCCTGTGCGGCGGCCTGGCCGGCCTGTCCATCCTCGCGGCCCGCGGCTGGTTCGACCCCGGCGGCCGGGCCTGGCAGCGCCTGGCCCGGCTTCCGGTGGGGCTCGCCGGCGCCGCCGTCTTCGGCCTGCCCCACCTGCTGACCACCGGAACGAACCTGGTCCAGGCGTTCACCGTCCAGGCGGCGCTCGCCCTGTGGATCACGGCCGGGGCGCCCGAGGCGTTCGTCCGCCTCCGCCTGGCCTCCCGTCCCACCCCCGCCGTCACCCGGCCGGGTGAGGAGCGGGCGGAACTGCGCCAATAGACTCCGAGGCATCATGGCTCCTCAGATCTCACCCAGCATCCTGTCCGCCGACTTCGCCCGGTTGGCCGAGGACGTCGCGCGCATAGCCGACTCCGCCGACTGGGTCCACGTCGACGTCATGGACAACCACTTCGTCCCCAACCTGACCCTGGGGCTGCCGGTCGTCCAGGCGCTGCTGAAGCACAGCGCGCTCCCGCTCGACTGCCACCTGATGATCGAGGATCCCGACCGCTGGGCGCCGGACTACGCCGAGGCCGGCGCGAAGAGCGTCACCATCCACGCCGAGGCGGCGAAGGCCCCGGTCCGCACCCTGCGCGCCATCCGCGCCGCCGGTGCGCGCGCGGGCCTCGGCGTCAACCCGGCCACCCCGGTGGACGGGTTCGAAGACCTCCTCGGCGAGATCGACATGCTGCTCCTGATGACCGTCGAGCCGGGCTTCGGCGGGCAGCCGTTCCTGGACGTCGTGCTGCCGAAGATCCGCCGCGCCCGCGAGCTGATCAAGGGCCGCGACCTCCCCGTCTGGCTCCAGGTCGACGGCGGCGTCAGCGCCGAGACCATCGAGCGCTGCGCCGACGCGGGAGCGGACGTCTTCGTCGCCGGCAGCGCGGTCTACGGCGCCGACGACCCGGCCGAGGCGGTCCGCGGGCTCCGCGCGCAGGCCGAGGAGGCCACCGCGAAGGCGGACTGGTGATCCTGCCCTGCGCCGCCGTCCTGTTCGACGTGGACGGCACCCTCGTCGACTCCACGCCCCTCGTCGAGCGCGCGGCCCGCGAATGGGCCGCCGAGTACGGCATCGACCCCGAGGAGTTCCTGGCGGACGCCCACGGCCGCCGCACGAGCGACCGCGTGGCCGAGTTCCTCCCGCCCGGCCTGGTCGCCGAGGCCACCGCGCGCCTGGACGCCCTCGAATCGACCGGCACGGACGGCATCACCGCCCTGCCGGGCGCGGTGGACCTGCTGGCCGGCCTCGGCGGCCTGCCCCACGCCTTCGTCACCTCGATGGACAGGGCGCAGCTGGCGCTCCGCACCGGCGTGGCCGGCGTCCCCCTCCCGCCCACGGTCGTCACGGCGGAGGACGTCCCGGCCGGCAAGCCCGACCCGTCCGGGTACCTCCAGGCGGCCGCACGCCTGGGCGTCGACCCCGCCGACTGCGTGGTCATCGAAGACGCCCCGGCGGGCATCGCCGCGGGCCGCGCCGCGGGCGCCACCGTCGTGGCGGTCCTGACGAGCCACCCGAAGGAATCCCTGACCACGGCCCACCACACCGTCGAGACGCTGACCCGGGTGACGGCGGCCCCCGCCGGCCTCCGCCTGGCCACCTGACCGCCCCCGCCGGCGATCAGGAGGCGGGAGGCGCCGGCCGGGCGAGGACCACGCCGACGAGCCGCTCGGCATGGGCGCCGACCAGGGGAGACCTTGATGCGACCCTTCAGGCGTTCGCTCCGGAGGTGATCCCCAGGGAGGCGTGGAACATCTCGTGGACGCGGAAGCGCCGGACGGCGGCCAGGTTGAGGTGCTGGACCTGGTGGCTGCCGAGGAAGCGGCCGTTCTCGGCGGGCTGGGCGGTGAGGAGGCCCGCGCGCCACAGGATCTCGATGAGGTCGTTGGGGTCGCACAGCGGCAGCCATGACTCGGTGCCGTGCGTGGGGACGTCGCCGACGGCCAGTTCGAGGCAGAGCAGTTCCAGCTCCTCGCGGCCGAACGCGGGCGGGCGGCTGCGGAACACCTCGAAGACGCTCAGCAGGCCCGGGTACTGGGAGCGGTACTCGGCGGCGATGTCCTTCGTGCGCTCCGCGGAGTAGCCGTACTCGGACCGCTCGATCGCCGCGTACGGGACGGGCAGCCTCGCGATGCGCCCCCTGGCCTGGTCGAGCGCCTCCGAGCAGAACTGGATGAGCTCCCGTGGCCGGTACAGGGTCCGGTCGACCATGTAGCCGAACGAGGTGTGCCGCGCGCGGCCCGGCTGGCCGGCGAAGACCGCCGACCAGCAGGCGCGGGCCCCGGCGCGTTCGAGCGCGTCGGCGTCGAAGCCGTGCTCGCGCGCGGAGTAGCAGATCCGCTTGGCGATCAGCTCGAGCAGCGACTCCTCCGACCAGTGGATCTTCTCCAGCAGGTCGCGGTGCTTCTGCGCGTCCTCGTAGAGGGCCGGGATGTCGTCGTACAGCTCCTGCCGGAGCGAGACGTACACCCGCAGGTTCCGGTGCATCCCGTTGATCGACACGCACGCCTGGAAGAGGCCGGACACGAACGCCCTGGCGTCCTCGGAGGAGTCCCAGCCGCGGTCCAGCTCGTCGACGAACACCGCGACGCGCTGGCCGTCCAGCACCCGCTGCAGCGCCGGCATCAGGTTGTGGATCTCCTCCAGCTTGTAGAGGCGGTCCAGCTCCCGGGTGCGCAGCCCGGCCTCGATCGGGCCGAGCTTGATGGCCTCCAGCCGCTTCAGGTACGAGACCAGCAGCGACAGGGGGCCGAGCTGCTGCGCGCCGTGGCTGTCCCTGATGTAGCGGTGGATCTCCCGGCCGCCGCCCTTGGTCAGCCGCATCCCCTTCTTCGCCAGCGCCTTCATGACCAGGACGTAGATCAGGTACTTCCAGGCGGCGGCGTAGGCGCCGGTCTTGGCCCACGAGCCGGCGTGCTCCGCCTCCATCGTCGCGCTGAGCAGCTCGTAGGAGTAGTCCTCCGGCGACAGCTCGATGACGTGGCTGCCGGCGGCGCGCTCGCGCCTGGCCAGCACCTTGAAGATCGCGCTCTTCCCCGATCCCCGGTTGCCCATCAGGATCGTCTTCGCCCCGGACCGGACGCGCTGGTACGCCGCGGACTCCACGAAGTACTTCTCCAGCCCCCGCGAGATGTCGCGCTCCGCCGAAGGGGTGCCGAAGTCGAGGACGTCGAGGATCTTCGGCGACAAGGACAGCTTGGCCATGGGCCTCTTCCCCGAGTCCGCGGCGGGCCTTCAGTAAACGAGTTTCGCCCCGCCCCCCGGTCACGGCAAGACCCGCCGCGGGACGGGGTCAG
>NZ_JBIQHY010000181.1:0-9717 GCF_044508335.1 Actinomadura sp. | reverse complement strand
CCGAACGACAAAAGGCATTAAGCACGTGTCCCACAGCCCGACACCATCCCGCACAAAGCACCGCGGGCGCCAAGAGACTTCTGCCGGAGCGCTTCGGGCTCACGGGCCGCCGCCTCGCGCCACAGCCCGACCTGTCCCAACAGCACGCGACGGCGCCACTCACCAAGCGCTGTCCTCAATAGCCACCCAAGCCATGGCCACTTGGTCACACCCGGCCCAAACCTCAACCTCACAGCGCCCACATTCGGCGCAGGTCTCGACCAGCGCGTACACGTCCCCCTGACCAAGATCGGTCGCGCTCGTGAGGAGGTTGTGCTGGTGTGGCGGGAGGCGGAGTAGTACAAATTGGATCGTGAGCGTAGTGCTGGGCCAGGACTTCGACGGACGTCTGCGCAGAGCTGCGATGGCATGGCTCGACCGGCGATGCACCCCCGACAACCCCGTCGTCCACCGTCATGAACTTCTCAGCTTTACTTTTGAAGGACAACGCTATCCACTAATCGACAACCAACTCGGCATTCGCAAGCCCAAGAACTTGACAGCAGCACTGTCAATCTTGACGACCTATACATCCGACGGGCAACGCGCACCATATGAGGATGCTCTAGGAGACGACGGCTTCCTGCGCTACAAGTATCAGGGAAACCCACAACACTACACGAACAAGGGCCTTGAGGCAGCGTACGAGCTAAGACTCCCGCTCATCTGGTTCTTCGGAGTTCGGCAAGGCGTCTACCTCCCCTTCTACCCCGTCTGGATCATCGCGAACGAGCCAGAACTGTCCCAAGTTGCGGTCGGCCTTGAGCAAGGTCAACTGACCTTGGCGCAGAACGCATCGTCCCTCAGTCCAGTAGAACGCAGATATTACGAACGGCTAAGCAAGCAGCGATTGCACCAGCCCGTCTTCCGTCAGCGGGTCATTGCCGCCTATGACGGAAGTTGCGCAATGTGCCGCTTGCGACACACTTCATTGCTCGATGCCGCGCACATCATTCCGGACAAGGATGACCGCGGAGTTCCGTCCGTGTCGAATGGATTGGCGCTCTGCAAGATCCACCACGCTGCCTACGATGCCAACATCATCGGCATACACCCAAGCCTCACCATCGAGGTCCGCACGGACATCCTGCATGAGACAGACGGCCCCATGCTCAAACATGGCATCCAGGAGATGGACGGTATTCCTCTAAATCTGCCAAGGCGGCGGATAGATCGTCCGAACAGGGACTCAATTGAGCAGCGATACGAAGAATTCCGTGCAGCTGGCTAGAGATGTCCAGGTAGGCGTCTAACGTCTATTGACACATGCACTCAGGCCATACTAGTGATGGCGTTGATGAGACCACGGTGGTCGAGTCAAGGCCAGATGGAAGCGTAAGTAGGGAGGGCACTGCACGGTCATGTCATAGACCACAAGCAGCGTGCCCCAGACGGCAGGGCTGCCGGGCACAGCACGCCAAGCTCGCGGGCCCCTCTGATAAGCCGACGAGCACGCCAACAAGCTAGGGGCGATCGAACGTTCCGTCTTTGATCTGCCGCAGCAGGCCAGCGAACGCCATATCCGTCACTCGCAACTGGCCGCCGTTGGGGTTCTTGGAGTCCCTAATTCCCACACCACCGCGTAGGGCGGCAGCCTCGACGCATGCTGAGTCGTTCGCCCCACCGCTGTAGGAGCTCTTGCGCCACTGCTCAGTCACGGGTACGTGCCTCCGGGGAGCGTTCGACCTGGAGAGTAAAAGCCGTCATCAGCGTGGCCCAGCGCCACCCTTCACCGCGCTGACATCGACGAGTGCGTAGCCACGGCATGAGAGCCGTCACCCCCCTGGCCTTCGGATGCTCATGGGCGGTCGAGTACGCCGTCCTTGATCTGGCGCACCAGAGCAGCGAACGCCGCACGGGGCACCGAGAGGTGGGCACCGTTGGGGTTCTTGGAGTCTCTGACGCTCACCCCAGCAAACACGGCCGCTACTTCGACACATGCCGAATCGTCCGCACCTCCGCTGTAGGAGCTCTTGCGCCACGCCATGGTCATGAGTACTTCTCCAGATACCGCTCGATGAGAGCGCGCGAGCCGTCCTCGCAGAGGGCTTTTGCGCTGATGCGGTCGAATTTAGTACAGAACTCCCTCACCTCGCCTGGACCTTCGATCAAGCGGCCGCCACCTTGGGCACCCGCGTACGCGACGTCCCTGCAGTCCAGACTCATCACCTGGAGATAGCCGTCTGCTCCGAGATGGGCGCCAGCTTCGAATGGCACAACCCTCGCGATGATGGTGGGGACCTCCGCCATCCGGCGGAGATGCTCCAGCTGCGCCTTCATGAGCTGCCTGCTGCCTACGACGGTGGCCAGGACGCTCTCGTGCATCAGAACCCAAAGGAAGGCAGGGTCGTCACGGTCGAGGATGGCGCGCTTTCGCTCGACCCGTGCCGCCTGCTCCACCTCGAAGTCCTTTGCTGTGCCGGCCCGGACGTAGGCCCACGTGTACTCATCGGTCTAGAGCGGGAGCGGGATCACCTGGCCGTGGTAGAGCCGGATCTGGTCCGCCTGCTTCTCGTACTGGGTGTACTGGCGGAACCAGTCGGGGTTGTGCGCCGTCCTGGCGAACCAGAGGAGCAGCTCGAAGAGGCGGCCGGTGCCGAAGTGGCGGTCGATGAGCTTGGCGTGATCCTCGTGGATGCGGTGTCGGCCGGCCTCCATGTTCGAAACAGTCGAGCGGGCCGCACCGATGATCTTTCCCCACTGGGTGAGTGAGAGCCCCTCCTTCTCGCGGAAGAACCGCAGGTAGTACGAGAGCAGATGCCACTGGGAGATCTTGGGGTCGAGCGGGTCGCGAACCTTCGGCATGGCCCCTCCAGTGTTTTGCGTTCCTGCAAGTAAAGGTGAACCTAAGCACACCGCCTCATTCTTGGGAAGCGGAATCGCTGAGCAAAACCCCAGGAAGGAGGCGGCAAACTTGATCACCAGCCCCAGTTGTCCGAATATGTCCGCACTTGATCCAATGGCGGCGCCTAGAAATGCGGGTTCCCTAGCCACCTGTGGCTTGAGCGAGTGCACTTGGATGCCTAATTCGGATGTCTTGTGGCAAATTACGCCGGTAATGGCCGCAAATATATGCTCCAGAGGAGCATGCCGCTGGTGGCTCGGCGGACACAACGCCGGCGTCCATCCCGTTGTCTCGGATGCCGTCTCCGTGGCGGAGGCGTGATGGTGCTAGCGGACGCGACCACCCCCATAGACACCAGACCCATCCTCCGCGCCGAGATTCGGGATCTGGAGCGGCGCTTCGGCGTTGTGGCGTGGTTCGGCTTTCACACGCGCCGGTGGTGGGCGCTGGTCGAAGGCAGTCTCGTCGAGGCCGCCACCCCGGCCGGTCTCGCCGACACGGTCATGGCGGTGCGTGGCACTGCGGGTCGCGCTTCTCACCACGTCCGCATGTGGGGAGCCACAGCGAGCGGCACAGGCTGTGCCGGGTCGTCATCAGCGCGTTCGTCGTCGCGTTCGCTTGCCACACCGACGTCGCCACGGGCACAGGTGGCCGGACGCGCGCCTGGGGGTCATGACGGATACGGGAGGTGGGAATCGGTGAGCGGCCGCATGGAGGACGAACAGATGATCGTCCAGGTGGGTGACCTAGAACTGCTTGTCTGGTGCGCGGCCAAGCAGGCTCCTGGGGCTGCACGGGAGTTCGTCGGTGAGTGGTTCCAGGAGCGGGGCATCGAGGACGCCTTCACCGCGCAGTTGATTGTGTCCGAGTTGGTCACAAACGCCCTTCTGCACGGGCAGCCGCCGATCGTCGTCCGCGTGGTGAGGGACGAGTCGGACGGGCGGCCTGTCGTCGAGGTCGAGGACCGAGGTGACGGAGTGCCCTGCGTCCTACCGGAGAGTGACACCGCGATCAGTGGACGCGGACTCGTCTTGGTTGCCGCGCTTGCGCTGGAGTGGGGCACTGATCCGCTGGCCAAGGGAGGGAAGGTCACGTGGGCGAAGTGCGCGCTCTGAGCGTCCGAGCCGAACGTCAAGTACTCCGCCTGCGGACTCGGCTGGGCAAAAGAACCGCGATTCGCCACTTGGACGCGCTGGCCATTGCCCTCCAGCAGCAGGGATGGCGCTTCATCAAGTTCTATCGACCCGAGGAGTTCCCCACGCCACTGCCCATGCTGTGGGTACACGCTGGTTTCTCGAAGGCTCTCGGAATCGTGATCTCCGTTCGGGCAACTCCTGGCGGGACGTGGGGCTATTACGAGACGCTGCGCGGGAGGCAGGGGTACTTGTGGCCTTGCGGGGACGCGAAGTCGGCGGCCGAGCGGGGTGATCGGCTCCTCAAGCACCGGGTGTTCCCAGGCACTTGGTAGCCCGGCCCCATGTCCTCCCCCACGACTGGCGCCCGCGGGATGGCCGCGGACGCGCGGCCATCCCGCCGGTGAACCTCGTCTGGGACGCGTTCGGGGCGGCTGTTAAGGGCCGGGCGGGTCAGGGGGTGTCAAAGAGGGTGGGGTCCAGGGTGGCCAGGCGGGATGGGTCGGCGTAGATGTCGAGTTCGGCGATCTTGTCGTTGACGACGGTGAAGGCCATGACGGCCAGCGGCTCGTCCTCGGTGGCCACGACCAGGCCCGCGGCGCCGTTGATCAGGGCCGGGCGGGCGAACTCCGCGCGGAACGAGAACGCGATCGCGCGCTGGGCGATCGTCCTCGCGCCGCGGAGGTGCAGCAGTTCGCCCTCGGCCTCGGCGCGCAGGACGATGTCGGGCGCGAGCGTCGCGACCAGGGCCTCCAGGTCGCCGTTCTTGGACGCGGTCAGGAAGGCGTCCACGACGGCGCGTTGGCGGCTCATGTCCGGGTCCGGGACGGGGGCCGAGCTCACGCGGCGGCGGGCCCGGCTGGCGAGCTGCCGCGCTGCCGCCGGGGTGCGGTCGAGGATGCGGGCTATCTCGTCGAACGGCATCTGAAACAGGTCGTGCAGGACGAAGGCCAGGCGCTCGGCGGGTGTCAGCGTGTCGAGGACGACGAGCATCGCGACGCCCACCGCGTCGGCTAGGAGGGCCTGTTCTTCCGGGTTGTCGTCCCGGGTGATGAGCGGTTCGGGGAGGCGCGGCTCGTCCAGTGGGTCCTCTCGGCGGGACCTCCGGGAGCGCAACATGTCGATGCAGATGTGCGCGACCGTGGTCGTCAGCCATCCGCTGAGGTTCTCGATGCGGTCGCTGTTGGTGCCGGACAGGCGCAACCACGCATCCTGGACGGCGTCATGCGCCTCGGCCGGTGAACCGAGCATGCGGTACGCGAGCGCCACCAGACGCGGACGATCAGCCTCGAATCGCTTGGCGAGTTGTTCGTCCTGCACGGTCACATCCCTTCCGTCGGCTCCGTCATACCCAAGACGGATGGCTCGCGACGAATGTGACCGTCCCGGGAGGAGACATGAGCGCCTTCGTGAACAGCATCGAGATCAACCGGCCGGCGGACGAGGTGTTCGCCTACGTGGTCGACCCCGCGAGGTTCCCCGAGTGGCAGCGGGACGTGGTGGACGTGCGCGTCGAGGGGGACGAGGTCGGTTCGCGCTTCACCACCGTCCGGAAGATCGGCGGGGCCGAGAGGTCCATGACGCAGGAGATCACCGAGAACGCGCCGCCGCGCACGTGGGCGGCCCGGGGCGTGGACGGGCCGATCCGCCCGAACGCCACGGTGAGCGTCGAGGCGCTCGGCGCCGGGCGGTGCCGGGTGACCTTCGGGCTCGACTTCGACGGACGCGGCATGGCCTCGGCCCTGGTGCCCATGGTGCGGCGAATGGCCGCGAAGGCCGCGCCCGCCAGCCACCAGCGGCTGAAGGAACTGCTTGAGAGCACCGCCTGACCGCGCACTACAGGACGATGACGACCTTTCCGCTGGCGTGGCCTGTCTCGATATGGCGTAGGGCGGCCGGGGTCTCGGCGAGCGGGTAGGTCTTGCCGATGACCGGCGTCAGCTTCTCTGATTCCAGGAGTTCGGCTAGTACGGCCAAATGCTCGTGGTTCGCGGTCGCGACGTACCTTCGCAGTTTCTGGCGGGTGAAGGGCGAGAGCAGGAGCGGCTGCATCAGGCTGCCTCTGCCGTTGTTGCGAATCAGGGCTCCGGTCGGTGTGAGGACGCGTCGGCAGTCGGCCAGGGAGTGGTTCTCGATGTTGTCGAGGATGACGTCGTATCGCTGCTCGCCCGTGGTGAAATCCTCTCGGGTGTAGTCGATCACCTGGGCGGCGCCGAGTGACCGCACCAGTTCCGCGTTGTTCGGGCCGCACACGCCGGTCACGTCCGCTCCATACGATGCGGCGATCTGTACGGCGAACGTGCCCACGCCCCCTGAGGCGCCGTTGACCAGGATTTTCTGCCCCGATTCCACCGCCCCCACGTCGCGGATGCCGCGCAGGGCCGTGACCGCTGAGGTCGGTACGGCCGCCGCCTGCTCGAATGTGAGCCCGGCCGGCTTCAGGACGAGCCGGTCCTCTCGCGCGCACGTGTACTCGGCGCACGAACCGCTGGACGTCCCGAACACCTCGTCACCCGGCTTGAACCGCGTCACGCCGTCGCCGACCGCTTCCACCTCGCCGGCCACATCGCCGCCCGGAATGCCACGCCTCGGCTTGCGTAAGCCGACGGCCAGGCGGATTGGCAGCGGCTCACCCCGCACGGTGAAACAGTCGCCTATATGAAGCCCGGCCGCCCGTACGCGGACCAGCACTTCCTTGGCCTTGGGCTGCGGCCTATCAACTTCTTTGAGTTCCAGGACGTCGGGTGAGCCGTAGGTCTCGTGGACGATGGCCTTCATTCGGTCTCCGCGTTGCTCTCCGGGCACGTCACGTAAGCGGGACTGCAACCGGCAGCACGCCGGCCATTCATGTAGAGCAAACCCGACGCGCCTGACCTAGGCAAGGCCACGCAGTGCGGCTCGAATGTCGGACGTCCTGCCTACAGTGGACGCGTGGCTGAAGACCGAGTTGCTTGGGACGAGCTCTTGGCGGCGGGTTTCCTGCATGGCGCGCGGGAGGCCCACCGCGAGGCGACGCTCGCCCTGTTCAACGGGTTGAGCCGCGCGGCGGGCTTCAAGGAGCGGACGTACGGCGTCGGCGCGTTCGAAACGCTGGCGCACCACCTCGACCGCGTCTTCGCCCGCGGCGAGCCGGCGAAGCAGGTCGTCCGGGACGATCTGAACGGCTCGCCCGGGTGGCGGTACGGCCGCTACCGCATCCTGCTCAAGCGGCACGAGTTCGGCAACGTCCAGGGCATCCGGTGGGACCGGGCCAGCCCCACCAAGCAGGCCGTCGCCCAGCAGGGCTACATCGAAGACCCGCAGCTGGTGCTCCCGCTCGGCCTGGAGCCGCACGACACGCCCGGCGTCGTCACCCTGGTCCTCGCGCACAGCGCCACCGAAGAGCCCCTTGAAATGGAACTCTTCCTGGGGCGACCCAGATGGAACGCCGACGGCGGCACCGCCTGGCACTGGGTGAAGCAGCTGGACGACACCCTCGGGCCCGATCCACGTCGTAAGCTCGTCGAGCGAACGTTGCCGCTCTGGGACGACAAGGAAGACGACGTCCCCATGCGGCTTCGCGGGGAGACGAAGACGGCCTAGCAAAGGGTGGCGCAGGGTGCTGTTCGACTGCGAGCGGCTGACGCTGGCCCGGCGGCTCAGAGGACTGCGCAAGAACCAGCTCGCGGAAGTCGTGGGGACGACGCCGAAGGCGATCGGGCGGTACGAGGCGGGTGTCCAGCGGCCGGACGAGACGACGGTGAAGCGGCTCGCCGTCGCGCTCGGCGTCCCGGTCTCGTTCTTCCGCGGCGGCCGCAGCCCCGTCTCCCTGGACGGCGCGCACTTCCGGTCGCTCCGGTCGACCACCCAGATCGAGCGCGACCAGGCCCTCGCCTACGGGCGCATCGCCACCGACGTCGTCGCCGCCCTCGAAGACCTCGTCGACTTCCCCGAAGTGGACCTGCCCGAATACCCGGTCTCGCCGGACGAGATCGCCGGCCCCGGCCCCGTCGAGGCGGCGCGCCTGACCCGCAAGGCGCTCCAGCAGCAGGCGGGGCCGGTGCCGCACGTCGTCCGGCTGCTGGAGAAGCACGGCGTGATCGTTCTCGTCCTGCCCCGCGCGGCCGAGCGCGTCGACGCGTTCAGCGTGGGCGTGCACCCGCGGCCGATGGTCTTCTTCAACCCGGCCAAAGGCGACTACTGGCGCAACAGGTTCGACGCCGCCCACGAGCTGGGGCACCTGGTCATGCACGCCGACGCCGAACCCGGCGAGAAGGTCGTCGAAGACCAGGCGCACCGGTTCGCCGCCGAATTCCTCATGCCCGAGCAGGACATCGCCGCCGAACTGCCCGGAACCCCCGACTGGGACCGCCTCGCCCACCTCAAGACGACCTGGGGCGTCAGCATGGCGGCGCTCCTCTACCGGGCCCGCACGCTCGGCGTCATGCGGGAGACCGCGTACCGGAACGCAATGAGCGCGATGAGCTCGCGGGGCTGGCGGAGGCACGAGCCCGGCCCGGCGCGCCCGCTGGAGCAGCCCACGATGCTGACCCGCGCGATCGAGATCGTCGGGCAGGCCGGCACCGGCCGCGACGCGGTCGCCGAACGGGCGCGGGTGCCGCGGAGCGACCTGGACCTGCTGGTTCCGGCGCGGTGAAGTTGCACCGGAAATGGTGCCAAATGCCCAGGCCACCGGCCCGCCGGGTTACATACCTCTGTCCGTAGGTTTCCTGCACGCCCATGCGCGCCTGTGAGAACCTCCGAGAGTTGCCAGGACGCACGGAACCGCTGGAGATCTTGTGCTGGACAATCGGCAGGCCGGCCCGACCGCGCTGCGCATGCAGATCGGGGCGCGGCTCCGGCTGATGCGCGAGAGCAAGGGCATCGGGCGGGCCGAGGCGGGACACGCGATCGGCTCGTCGGCGTCCAAGATGAGCCGGCTGGAGCTGGGACGGCAGAGCTTCAAGATCCAGGACGTCCTGAAACTTCTCGACCTGTACGGCGTCCACGACGAGGAGGAGCGCGCGGCCTTCGCCGGGCTCGTCCAGGAGGCGAAGAAGCCCGGCTGGTGGCAGGGCTACGGCGACGTCCTGCCGAGCTGGTTCGAGCAGTACCTCGGGATCGAGCAGTCGGCGCGGACGATCCGCACCTACGAGGTGCAGTACATCCCGGGCCTGTTACAGACGCGCGAGTACGCGCGGGCCGTGATCGGGCTCGAACACCACGACGCCCCGTACGACGGGCTCGAACGGCGCCTCACCGTGCGGATGACCAGGCAGGAGATCCTGCACCGGCCGGTCGGCGCGGCGCGGCTGTGGGCGGTGATCGACGAGGCGGCGCTGCGCAGGCCGTTCGGCGGGCCGGACGTCATGCGCGGCCAGCTCGAACACCTCATCGCCGTGTCTGAGGGCATGAGCAACGTGCGGCTGCAGGTGCTGCCGTTCTCCGCGGGCGGGCACGTGGCGCTCGGCGGGCCGATCACCATCGTCCGGTTCGCCGAGCACGACCTGCACGACGTGACCTACCTGGAGCAGCTGACCGGCGCCCGCTACCCCGAGGGGGACGAGGCCGCCCGCTACCACGAGATCATGGACCTGCTCGCCATCCGCGCCGCCCGCCCCGCCCGCACCACCGCCTTCCTCAAAGACCTCCTCAAGGACTTCTGACCCCGTCCCCGGTTCCGTGACCTCGCGCCGCGCCCGCGACATCCGTCCTCGCGGC
>NZ_JBIQHY010000180.1:0-9791 GCF_044508335.1 Actinomadura sp. | reverse complement strand
GGGCATGCCCGCTGCGGGTGTTGAGTGCTTTCGGCGGGTCTGGCCGTGGTGGTTGCTTCGGGTGGTGCTGTGGCTCGGGTCTGGGTCGAGGGTGTGTGAAATGGGCTCGTCTGAGAGGCGGTCGGGTCGGTTGCGGGAGGATTGAGGGGTGAGTCGGATGCGGCGGGTGCGGGAGTTGTTGGTTGCGGGCGGGTACACCGTTGCCGGGGTGCGGGAGTTGTTGGGGGACGTTGCCGGTGGGGCGTTGGCTCGGGATGAGGTCGTGCCGGCGTTGCGGGCCACTCGGGGCGGGTCGCCGCTTGAGGTGCTGACTCGGTTGTTCTGGTTGCAGGTGCCCGTGCCGGTCGATGGCATGGCGGACGAGTTGGTGGCGGCCGGGCTCGTCGAGGTGTCCGGTGGGGAGATGCGGGCGCTTCTGCGGGTTGAGCCGTTGGAGGACGTCGGTGGGCAGGGGCATGCCGGATACGTCGTGTCCGATCTCAAGGTGCGGCCCGGGATGGGGCGGCTTCCCGGTGAAGATCATGTGGTGGGGGCGGGCGGGGCGTCCGGGAATCTTGCGCGGCTGGTCGTCCACAGGGGTGTGGATAACTTGCTCGATCTCGGGACCGGGTGCGGGGTGCAGGCGATCCATGCAGCCGGCCGGAATCCCGGGGCGAGCGTCACGGCTACGGACGTCAATCCGCGGGCACTGGAGTTGGCCGCGATGAGTTTCGCGCTCTCCGGTGTGGAGGGCGCGGAGCTGTTGCGGGGGTCGTTGCTGGAGCCGGTTCGGGGACGGCGGTTCGATCTGATCGTGTCGAATCCGCCGTTCGTGGTGGCGCCGGAGGAAGGGCCTCGGTTCACCTACCGGGAGTCCGGGATGGCGGGAGACGACTTCTGCCGGATGCTCGTCGGGCAGGCGTCGCAGTATCTGCGTGAGGGCGGATATTGCCAGCTCCTGGCCAATTGGCTGCATATCGACGGGGTTGCCTGGGAGGAGCGCGTCGGCGGCTGGGTGGACGGGTGCGACGCCTGGATCGTGCAGCGGGACGTCCAGGATCCGGCGGAGTACGCCGAGTTGTGGCTGCGGGATTCGTGCGAAGCCGGGACGCCCGAGTACCGGGCGCGGTACGACGCGTGGCTCGACTACTTCGAGCGGCGGGGGGTCGCGGGCGTCGGGTTCGGGTGGATCACCTTGCGGCGGAGCGAGCGGCCCGTGGTCCGGGTCGAGGAGTTGCGGCACGCCGTCGAGGAGCCCGTCGGCGCCTACGTCGAGGACGTCATGGACGGGTTGAAGAAGGGGGCAGAGTTTTCCACAAGCTGTGGAAAAGTGCTTGCGGCGGCGCCCGGGCTCGTGCAGGAGCAGATCGGTCCGCCCGGCGCCGAGGACCCGGAGCGGATCGTCCTGCGGCAGACGGGGCGGCTGCGCCGCGCGGCCGGGGTCGGGACGGTGGAGGCGGGCCTCGCCGGGGTCTGCGACGGCACCCTGCCGCTTGATCCGCTGCTCGACGCGATCGCCCGGCTGACGGGTGCGGACGCCGAGCAGGTGCGGGCGCACGCGGACGCCGTCCTGCCGGAGCTGATCGCGGACGGCTTCTTCATCTAGTGCGGACGACCGTCGCCATCGACGCGCCCAGGTCGCGGTGGCGCGCGATCAGCACGGAGAAGCCGATCGCCAGGTAGACGCCCGACAGGACGAGGCGGGCGGTCTCGCTCGGCAGGACGAACTGCACCGCGAACAGCGCGAACAGCACCGCCGCCTCCCACCGCTTGAAGACCAGGTCGATGAGGAACGCCAGGCCGAGGACGGTCTGCGCGGCGGTCAGCAGCACCTCCTCGGTCTGCCGGGAGTCCAGCGGCAGGGCCCAGTCGCCGCCGCCGAGCCGGTAGGCGAGCGGCAGCGTGCCGATCAGCAGCGTCCACTGGTTGACCTTGCTGGACAGCAGCGTCCCGATCGCGTCGGCGTCCCGGAGCCGCCACGCGAACATCGCGGCGACGAGCAGCTCCGGCGCCTCCGACGCGAGCGGCGCCAGCCACTGCACGAGGAGGAACTCGTCGATGCCGATGGCCTGGCCCGCCTCCACCAGGGCGTCCGCGAACGGGCTCGCCGACGCCAGCACGATGACCGCGCCGAGCGCGAACCCGAGCGCCGTCATGAGGCGCCGCCGCCGTTTCGGCAGCCTCACCAGGCGGGCGGGGACGCCGGCGAGCTCCTCGACGTCCTCCTGGCGGTCCCGGGAGATCCGCACGATGTAGAGGGCGTAGAGCGCGATCAGGACGACGGAGATGTACCACCCGATCTCGGCGGCCAGCGCGGGGATGAAGCCGAGGACGGCGGCGAGCGCGAGGAAGCCCAGCTCGATGCGGTGCAGCGGGGTCAGCCGCACCTCCCGCCGGCCGGTCCGGCGCGCCGCGTGCCTGCCCCGCCCGCCGCCGGCGCGCCCGGAGACGCGGCGGACGCCGAGCGCGAACGCCAGCGCCACCAGCGCCCAGCCGACCCCGACGAGCAGCCGGTTCGCGCCCGTCATGTTCGCGGCCGCGTAGCCGGCGTATTGGGGTCTGGTCCCGGCGGCGTAGGCGTAGTAGAGGTCGACGGCGTACTCGGGCAGCACCGCGATGAGCGCGAGCAGCGCGAGCGCGAGCGCCCCCGACATGTCGGCGCGCGCGGTCTCCACCGCCCACATGAGCAGGATCGCCGCCGCCAGGACGCCGAAGCCGAAGACGGCCATGGCGGCGACCGCGGGCGGCTCGAACCCGCCGGCCCGCGTCACGATCGCGGGGAGCGCGAGCAGCAGCGCCAGCGCGATCCGGACGAGCAGCGTCCTGCGGGGGATCGACTCGCCGGCCATACGTGCACCGTGCCCCGCACGCCCGGCCCGATGCGGCCGGGGAGGGCAACCAACCGGCAAAGCCGCCGCGTCAGCGGCGGGCCTCGTCCAGGGTGCGGAAGGTGCTCTCGCGGAGGCGCCGGGAGAGCGCGCGGTTGACGCGATGCGCCCAGAGCGGGCCGCCGTAGATCATGCCGGTGTAGCCCTGGACGAGGGAGGCCCCGGCGCGGATGCGCTCCCACACGTCGTCGGCGGTCTCGACGCCGCCGACCGAGACCAGCGTGAGCCGCCCGCCGGTGCGGGCGCGCAGCCGCCGCAGGACCTCCAGGGACCGCTCCTTCAGCGGCGCGCCGGACAGCCCGCCGGTCTCCTTGACGAGGGCGGGCGGGCTGAGCAGCGCGTCCCGGCCGACGGTGGTGTTGGTCGCGATGATGCCGTCCAGGCCGAGGTCGAGGGCGAGGTCGGCGACCGCGTCGACGTCGTCGTCCGCCAGGTCCGGCGCGATCTTGACCAGCAGCGGGACGCGGCGCGGCGACACCCGGTCGGCGGCCTCGCGGACGGCCGTCAGCAGCGGCCGGAGATGCTCGACGGCCTGGAGGTCGCGCAGGCCGGGCGTGTTCGGCGAGCTGACGTTGACGACCAGGTAGTCGGCGTAGGGGGCGAGCCGCTCGGTGCTCGACACGTAGTCGGCGGCGGCCGACGCCTCCGGGACGACCTTCGTCTTGCCGATGTTCACGCCGACGATGGTCCCGGCGCGGCGGCCGCGCAGCCGGCGGGCGGCGGCCGCGGAGCCCTCGTTGTTGAAGCCCATCCGGTTGATGAGCGCCCGGTCGAGCGGGAGCCGGAACAGCCGGGGGCGCGGGTTGCCGGGCTGCGGGCGCCCGGTCACCGTCCCGACCTCGACGTGGCCGAACCCGAACGCGCCGAGCGCCTCGTAGGCGACGGCGTCCTTGTCGAACCCGGCGGCGAGCCCGAGCGGGCTCGGGAAGTCCAGCCCGAGCGCGTGCACGGCGAGCCCCGGGTCGCGGGGCGCGAGCAGCTGGCGCAGCAGCGGCGCCAGCCCCGGCACGGACTGGATCCCGCGCAGCGCCCGCAACGTCAGGTGGTGCGCGGTCTCCGCCGGGACGCGGGAGATGACCAGTGAGAACAGGAGTCGATACATCACCGCGAGTATCTCAGGCCGCCCCCGGCGAAAACCCGTTGAGGACCCCCGAGGCGGTGCCTAGCCTGGCCCGCATGCTGATCGATCTCGCCGCCACCATGTGGCGGCCCACCCCGAAGCGCGTGTACCGCGAGCGTTTCCCGGCCGGGTCCGGCCGGGACGCGATGCGCGCCTGAGCTGCACGCTCCCGTGCGGCCGGACCTGGGTGCAGGCGACCGAGCACACCCAGCCGAACGGGAGAACACCATGTCCAAGGGCCGCGGCCGACGGGAAGTGTCCAGCGTGGGCGGTCAGCGCAGGAAGCTGTCGCGCGGCGAGCTGCGCGGCGGGCGGGCGCAGTCCCGCGGCGCCGCCGGCGACCCGGCCGCCCAGAAGAAGGAGCTGCTCAGGAGGATGCGCGAACGCGCCGAGCAGCGCGCCGGCACCGAACGCGGCGAATAGCGCGGAGGCCGCGCCGGCCCCCTCGGGGGCGGGCGCGGCCTTTCACCGTCCGCGGAAGGCGCGGCGGAGGGTGAGGCGCACGTCCCGGCTCGCCTGCCGCATCGTCCGGCGGGCGGCGGCGAGCGGTTCGCACACCGACGTCCGCCACAGGTCCCGCAGCGGACGCAGCACGCTCGCCCGCACCCAGCGGGCCGGGGCGACGATCACGACCCGGACGGGGACGACGACGAGCGTCCGCCAGAGCCACCGCAGGACGCGGGACGCGAGCCGCCACGCACCGGCGACGCCCGCGGCCACCGGGGCCAGGACGTACCGCCACAAAGCCCGTGCCGGGATGACGAACAGCACGCGTCCCAGCCATCCGAAGACCCGCCCGAGCAGCCGCCATGACCAGACCAGCCCGGCCGCGAGGGCGCCGATGAACGCGGCGAGAACGGTCAGGGCGCCGCGTCCCAGCCAGGCGAGCGCGAGCAGCGGCGGGCGCAGGACGTACCGCCACACCAGCACGGCCGGGACGACCACGAGAACGCCGATCAGGAGCACGATCCCGCGCCAGGCGGCGGACAGCAGCCACGCCAGCCCCCGCCTCAGCGCCCGCAGGGGACGGAGCAGGACGAACTCCAGCATCCGGCCGATGGGAACCAGCAGCGCACGGTAGAGCCATCGGCCGACCCATCTCGCGCCGCGTCCGAACAGGCGCAGGAGCCCCAGGATCACTACGACGGCGAGCCAGCGCAGCGGCCGCAGGACGAGCAGGTTCAGCAGCGCGCCGATTCCGCGCCCGACCGCCGCGATCAGCCGGCCGAGCGGTGCGAGCAGCCATCCGTGGACCGCGAGCCCGGCGGCGCGCAGCATCCGCCCGATGAACCGGGCGAGCCGCCCCTGCGCGCGCATCAGCCGCAGCCAGCCCGCCCGCACGCCCCGCCCGATCGCCACCAGCAGGTCGTGGACGAGGCGCAGCGGCAGCACCACGATCAGCGCGATGACCCGGGCCGGGACCACGATCCAGGCCGGGCCGGGCCGCTCCGGAACCGGCTGCTTGCTCAGGTCGATCGTGCCGCCCGCAGGCTCGTCCCCGGTCACCGCTGCCTTCCTCGCCGGTCCTCGCCCCGCTTGGACCCGCCGCACCGGCGTCCGGTTCCCGGGCTTGAACCCTTCCGCGCGGCTCACCGTACTCCTCGTCGATCCGGCAGAGCGGTGCGGCAGCTCGACCTGGATCGACGTACGGGACCGGAACCGGAGACCGGGCCCTGACGACCTGGAGGACAGATGAAATTCCCACGCTGGGCGATCCCCGTCGTGGCCGCCTTCGCCGCGACGGGACTCGTGCTGAGCGCCTGCGGGCAGGAGCGGCCCGGGGCGAAGCAGAACACCGCCGCGGGCGCGAAGCCGCCGGCCGCGCCGGCCGCCGACGTGCCCGCCGCCGCACCGACCGCGCTGGAGGTCGCCAGCGTCTCGAAGCTGGGCCGGGTCGTCACGGACGGGAACGGCATGACGCTGTACCGGTTCGACAACGACACCGCGCGCCCGCCCGCGTCCACCTGCGTCGACGCGTGCGCCAAGGCGTGGCCGCCCGCGGTCGCCGGCACGGGGGAGACCAAGGTCGAGGGGGTGCGGCAGTCGCTGGTCGGCAAGGTGAAGCGGCCGGACGGGACGTGGCAGGTCACGCTCGGCGGCTGGCCGCTGTACCGCTTCGCCAAGGACCAGAGCCCCGGCGACGTGAAGGGCCAGGGCGTGGGCGGCACCTGGTACGCCGCGGCCCCGACGGGCAAGAAGGCCGTCCCGGTCAAGCAGGCGACCGACAAGCGCTGGAAGGGCTGGACGGTCATCAAGGCGAAGAACGACCCGGAACTCGGCCTGATCTTGACCGACGGCAATGGCCGGACCCTCTACCGCTTCGACAAGGACACCGACAAGCCGCCGACGACCAATTGCTTCGGCAAGTGCAAGAAGGCGTGGCCGCCGGCCGTCTTCAAGGGCTGGAAGAAACTCAAGCTCGAAGGCGTCAGCCGAAAAGTCGTCAACTTCATCGAGCGCAAGGACGACGGCAAGTGCCAGCTCACCGTCAACGGCTGGCCCATGTACTACTACGCCGAGGACCGGCAGCCCGGTGACACGAACGGCCAGGGCGTCGGCGGGGTCTGGTGGGCGACCACGCCGACCGGCAAGAAGGCCGCCGGCACGAACACCGGCACGGGAACCGGCACCGGCACCGGCACCGGTGGCGGCTACGGCGCGGGCGGCGGCTACTAGCCGCCCCGCACAGGCGAAGGCGCGGAGGCATCGCGGGTCGGTCGGGGTCCGCGAACCCTCCGCGCCTTCTTCATGCGCTCCACGAGCGCCGCGGAGACAACGGAGAAGCAGCCGTCCGGAGAGTTCGCCGCCCGATTCCGGGATGGAATGGGGCCGCCGTGAAATGGGCGGCCTCTGGGGCTGATGTTGTCCGTACCTTTGCTTTTTCGTATCTCGACAGCTTTCGGGTGCGGTGTTCGAATGGAGGTCCGTTCCCGCCGGGGGTGCGGCCCGCGGAAGTGCTCGCAGCCTGGTGGGAGGCTTCGGGAGGCCCGCATGGTCGAGCGACTCGGACGAGTGGAGGCGGACGCGCCGGGACGTGCTCGGCGGCGGGGCAGGGCGACCGGGCGGCACGGGCCGCCGAGGCGCGCCGGGGCGGCGGTCGCGGCGGCGGTGCTCGCCGGCGGGCTCGCCGGGTGCGGGGGCGGCGGCGGGACGCCCAAGCTCACCTGGTACATCAACCCCGACAACGGCGGCCAGGCGGCCATCGCGAAGTCGTGCACCGACGCCGCGGGCGGCAAGTACCGGATCGAGACGGCCCTGCTGCCGAGCGACGCGACGCAGCAGCGCGAGCAGCTGATCAGGCGGCTCGCGGCCAAGGACTCCGGGCTCGACCTGATGAGCCTCGACCCGGTGTTCGTGCCGGAGGCCGCCAACGCCGGGTTCCTGCGCCCGTTCACCCCGAGTGAGGCCGCGCCCCTGACGGATGGCGTGTTCCAGACGGCGGTGCAGAGCTCGACGTGGGAGGGCAAGCTCTACGCGGCGCCGTTCTGGGCCAACACCCAGCTGCTCTGGTACCGCAAGTCGGTGGCGCAGAAGGCGGGGATCGACCCCACCGCGCCCGACTTCACCTGGGACCAGCTGATCGACGCGGCCATCCGCACCAACACCACGATCGGCGTCCAGGGCAACCGGTACGAGGGCTACATGGTGTGGATCAACTCGCTGATCGCGTCCGCCGGCGGCCGGATCATCAGCGACGCCGAGAAGGGCGACGAGGCCACCATCGACATCGACTCGCCGGCCGGCAAGGAGGCCGCGGCGATCATCTCGAAGCTGGCCCGGTCGTCGGCGGCGAGCCCGACGCTGTCCACCGACATCGAGGAGCAGTCCCGCGCGACGATCAACGGGCCGCGGGGCGGGTTCCTGCTCAACTGGGGCTATGTGTGGCGGGCCGAGAAGGGCGACGCCGAGGCGGGCGCCATCGACAAGAGCATCGTCGGCGACCTCGGCTGGGCCAGGTACCCGCGGGTGAACCCGCAGCAGGAGAGCAAGCCGCCGTTCGGCGGCATCGAGATCGGGATCGGCGCGTACGGCAAGCACCGCGACGACCTCGCGGTGGAGGCCGTCCGCTGCATCACCTCGCCGGCGAACATGAAGCGGTACATGCTCGACGAGGGCAACGTCGCCGCCCGCCCGGCGATCTTCGACGACCCGGACGTCCTCAAGGAGTTCCCGATGGCCCCGCTCATGCGGGACTCCATCGCCGCCGCGGCGCCGCGCCCGGCCACGCCGTACTACGCGGACGTGTCCGGCGCCATCCAGAACCGGTGGCACCCGCCGGCGTCGGTGAACCCGGCGACCACGCCGCGGAGGTCCGCCGAATTCGTCCGCGAGGTCCTGCAAGGCAAGGCCCTGCTCTAACGGAGGTGTTCGGATGACGTCCGCAGACACGGCGCTGAAGCGTCCCGCCGGTGCCCCCGCCCAGGCGGAGATCTCCGACCGCAGCCGGGCCGAGCGCAGGCTGGGGCTGCTGCTGTCGGCGCCCGCCGTGGTGGTGATGCTGCTGGTCACCGCCTACCCGCTGATCAACGCGGTCTACCAGTCGCTGTTCAGCTACCGGATCACCGCGCCGGACGACCGGCGCTTCGTCGGCCTCGCCAACTACGGGACGGCGCTGTCGGACCCGCTGTTCTGGCAGACGGTCCTCACCACCCTGATCATCACGGTGGTGACGGTCGGCGTGGAGCTGGTCATCGGCTTCGCGCTGGCCATGGTGATGCACCGCGCGGTGTTCGGCAGGAGGACGGTGCGGACCGCGATCCTGCTGCCCTACGGCATCGTCACGGTCATCTCGGCGTTCGCGTGGAAGTACGCCTTCGACGTGCAGTCGGGGTTCGTGAACTCGTGGTTCGGCCTCGGCGACTACTCCTGGTTCTCCGACCGCTGGTCGGCGCTGTTCGTGATCGTCCTGTCGGAGATCTGGAAGACGACGCCGTTCGTGTCGCTGCTGCTGCTCGCCGGGCTGGCGCAGGTGCCGCGCGACCTCGGCGAGGCCGCCACGGTGGACGGCGCGACGGCGTGGCAGCGGCTGAAGCGGGTCACGATCCCGAACATGAAGGCCGCCATCCTCGTCGCGGTGCTCTTCCGGACGCTGGACGCGTGGCGGATCTTCGACAACGTCTTCATCATGACGTCCGGCCAGGAGAAGACGCAGGTGCTGTCGTTCCTGACCTACCAGCAGATCATCACCCGGACGGAGCTCGGCCTCGGCAACGCGGTCGGGGTGCTGCTGTTCCTGTCGGTGGTGCTGATCGCGGCCGTGTTCATCAAGGGGTTCCGGGTGGACCTGTCCCAAGTGCGAGGTGACCGCTGATGGAGTCGACGCGTTCGAAGTCGCTGTGGATCGTCGCCTCGGTGCTCATCCTGGTGTGGACGGCGTTCCCGATCCTGTGGATCGTGATGCTGTCGTTCAAGACGCCCAGCGAGATCGGCAACGTCCAGGGGTTCTTCCCGCAGGACTGGACGTGGGACAACTACGAGACGGTCTTCAAGACCGACCTGTTCACCTCGGCGCTGATCAACTCGATCGGCATCTCGCTGATCGCCACGTTCATCGGGGTGGTGTTCGCGACGCTCGTCGCCTACGCGATCGCCCGGCTGGAGTTCCCCGGCAAGAAGATCATCCTGTCGTTCGCGCTGGCCATCGCGATGTTCCCGGTGGTGTCGCTGGTCGGGCCGCTGTTC
The DNA here is from genome assembly GCF_044508335.1 of Actinomadura sp. Classification (NCBI taxonomy): domain Bacteria; kingdom Bacillati; phylum Actinomycetota; class Actinomycetes; order Streptosporangiales; family Thermomonosporaceae; genus Actinomadura; species Actinomadura sp. Next base: position 122 of record NZ_JBIQHY010000180.1, on the reverse strand, counting down.
GACCTGTGGCGCAACGTCGGCCTGTACGACACCTGGCCGGGCCTGATCATCCCGTACATCTCGTTCGCGCTGCCGCTCGCGATCTGGACGCTGTCGGCGTTCTTCCGCGAGATCCCGTGGGA
>NZ_JBIQHY010000179.1:0-9825 GCF_044508335.1 Actinomadura sp. | reverse complement strand
CACCGCCGCCGCCGCCCCCGCCGCCGCCTCCGCCGCCGGAGCCGCCGACCGTGATGTTGGAGTTACCGCTGCTCTGGTAACCCTCGGTGGCGAGGATCATGTAGTAGTTGAAGCTGCCCAGGTTCATGCCCTTGCTCGCCCAGGCGTCGAAGTGGTTGCCGGTCGTGATCGTCCCGCCGGTGCGCTTCGACTGCCGGACGCTCCAGTACTGCTGGAAGGTCTTCGTGCCCTCGACGGACGGCGCGTTGTACCGCGTCGTCTCATAGATGTCGTAGGTGCCGCCGTCGCTGGTGACGGTGCCCTTGTACGTCCCGGTGGGCCGGTAGGTGCCCCAGTTGTCGACGATGTAGTACTCGACGAGCGGGTTGGACGTCCAGCCGTAGAGGGCCAGGTAGGCGTTGCCGGACGGGTTGAAGCTGCCCGAGTAGTTCACGCTCCGGCGGCCGCCGTTGCTCCAGCCCTTGCCGGCGACGAAGTTGCCGACGTTGCTCCACTGGGTGCTGTAGCTGCCGCCGCCCTTCAGCGTCATGGACGACTGCCCGCCGCCGTCGGACCAGAAGGAGTAGTAGTAGCCGCCGTCGGTGCCGGTCTGGTTCGAGGAGATGGTCGTGTCGGCGTTGGCGGTGCCCGGCAGGAGCGCCGTGGCGGTCGCCAGCGCGACCGCGCAGGCGCCGATGAGGGGCTTCGTGCGGATGAGCGACCGCGGTCTGCGGCGTCTGCGGATCTCGGGTGTGCTGTGCATGGGGGTGGTTCCTCACTCGTGAGCGCTGGCGGTGAGCGGCCAGGGCGGCGTGGTGCGCGCGGGCGGCCGTGGGGCGGCCGCCCGCGTCGCACGACGCGGCGGGGTGTGACGGGGGACGTTGGTCGGGCGGCCGTCCGGTGATCGCCGGGCGGGCGGCGACCGGGGGCGGTCGCGGGGGCCGGGAGCGGGAGCGTTCGGCCGTCCGTGCGCCGGACGGCCGAGGGGGCGGGCACGGGGTAGGGGACAGGGCCATGTCCGGCCGTCCGGGGTGAGCGGACGGCCGGATGTCCGGGCCGCCGGGCGGGGTGACCCGGATCGACGGGGTCTCGGGGGTGGTTCGAGTCCGTCGATGGCGACAGTGTTGGACCGCCCTCCGCGGACTGTCAACGGTTTCGGAAATATTTCGAAAAGGCTGATCTTTTGTCTTGTGCGTTTCGCCTGCTCAATGGCCATTCCATCTGTGCAAGGCCCGACCACTGAGACGACGGCGTTTGGACGTCAGCAAGATCCAAGAGCCGCAGCCCGAAACTTTCTATCCTTCTGGACAGTGTTTCGAAGCCCTGAGCGGGCGGACGCCGTTCAGACGTCGAGGGTCACCTCGCAGCGCCATCCACCGGGCTCCTCGGTGAAGCGCAGCTCATGCATGGACACGGCCTTCGGCACGGCGCCGACGAGGGCGACCCGGTCGACGTCGACCATGCCCAGGATGAGGCGCATCCCCTCCCCCTCCTCGCGGACCCGCACGGTTCGCGGGAGTTCGCCGGCGGTGTCCATCCTGTAGATCACCTCGTCCAGCGCATCGGCGAGCCGCCCCGCCGGGTCGCCGCCCCCGATGAGGATCTCCCTGTCCACGGCCGGCGCGTCCGCGGGGATCTCGGCGAAGCTCTCCACCAGCGCGAGGACGGCCTCGGCCACGCAGCGCGCAGCCGTGGGCGCCCAGCCCTCGATGCGCAGGTCGGCAGTGTGCGGGACGGTCCGGTGACCAGCCGATCTCTGTGGTGCCATCGCATCATCATCGCCAATCCGGGCATTGCCGCGGAGGACCCTCGCTCCTGTGTCCCGGGGGTCCGCCTTCCCGGCGCGGGGAATCTCCCCGTCATCCGGGAAAGCGAGGCATACCACCGGCCGAGGTCGCTGATGAAGATCATCGAGGAGACCCCGTACTGCTTCCGCATCGAGCGGGAGGGAGGGATGCGGGTCCCGGGCATCGTGTTCGCCTCCCGCGAGCTGCTGCCCGATCCGAGCGTCGACAAGTCCCTGGACCAGGTGGTCCGCGTGGCGACGCTGCCCGGCATCGTGGCCGGCTCGTACGCGATGCCCGACCTGCACTGGGGGTACGGCTTCCCCATCGGCGGGGTGGCGGCCACCGACGTCGGGGACGGCGGCGCGGTCTCCCCAGGCGGCGTGGGGTTCGACATCTCCTGCGGGGTCCGCCTGCTGGCGGCCGATCTCGACCGCGACGCCCTCATGCCGCGCCTCGCCGCGCTCATGGACCTTCTGGACCACGCCGTCCCGCGCGGTCTGGGGCGGGGAGCCGTCTGGCGCGTAGCCGACCGGTCCCAGCTCGAACAGGTCCTGGCCGGGGGCTCGCGCTACGCGGTCGAGCGCGGCCACGGCAACGCGCGCGACCTGCGACGCTGCGAAGACCTGGGGGCCGTGGCCGGCGCCGACCCCGCCGCAGTCAGCGCCCGCGCCGAGGAACGCGGGCTGGGTCAGCTCGGCAGCCTGGGCTCGGGGAACCACTTCCTGGAGGTCCAGATGGTCGAGGACGTCTACGACGAACCGGTGGCCGCGGCCTTCGGGCTGCGCGCCGGGCAGGTGTGCGTGATGATCCACTGCGGCTCGCGCGGGCTCGGCCACCAGATCTGCAGCGACCACGTGCGCGCCATGCAGACCGCCATGCCCCGCCACGGGATCACCGTCCCCGACCCCCAGCTGGCCTGCGTACCGGTCGACTCCCCGGAAGGCCGGAGCTACATGGGCGCGATGGCCGCCGCCGCCAACTACGCACGGGCCAACCGGCAGCTTCTGGGCGAGGCCGCGCGGCGGGCCTTCTCCGACGCCTGCGGCGCCCGGCTCGACCTGGTGTACGACGTCTCCCACAACCTGGCGAAGATCGAGACCCACGAGGTCGCCGGCACCCCGCGCCGGCTGTGCGTCCACCGCAAGGGCGCCACCCGCGCCCTCCCGCCCGGCCACCCGGACCTGCCGCCCGACCTGGCGGACGCGGGCCAGCCGGTCCTCATCCCGGGCACGATGGGCACGGCCTCCTACGTGCTCACCGGTGTGCGGGGCAACCCCGCGTTCGACTCCGCCTGCCATGGCGCGGGCCGCACCCAGAGCCGCCACCAGGCCGCCCGCGCCGTACGGGGCAAGGAGCTGCGCAACCGCCTGGAAGCCGCCGGCATCGCGGTGCGCGGCGCCTCCTGGCGGGGCCTGGCCGAAGAGGCCCCGAGCGCCTACAAGGACATCGACGCCGTCATCGCCGCCACCGAAGGCGCGGGCCTCGGCCGCAAGGTCGCCCGCCTCGTCCCCCTCGGCGTCACGAAGGGGTGACCGCTCGGCCGTGACGCGGAACCGCGGCGGCACGCCGAGGTACCGCGCAGCCGCACGACCCGCGCACCAGAGCCGAGGGCCGCGCGGGGCTCCCGAGAATGTCAGCCCAGTTGCCTAACCGAGTGAACTGAACGCGGACCGCGCTCTGGGCGGAAGGGGCCGTGGTGGCCACCTTTGTGTTGATTCACGGCGCCGGCGAGCGGGGGCTGCGCTGCTCGTGTTTTTCGCAGTCGATGCCTTTTTGGTGCCTTTGCGGTGCCTTTATGGTGCAGCAGGAGAGCGGTTGTCAGCCCGCCGATTCCGGCTCCCACGATGATCATCCTCATGTCCGGTTCCCCCGTTCCGCAGGGTCGCTGAGTACAGCATGAGCCTGTCATCCCGACGGGGATACCGAAAGGCCCCGATGCGGCCGGGGGGCGAGCGCGGGCGCGTCTATTGCAGGGCGGCCAGGCCCTTTTCCAGGTCCTCCCTGTTCATCACCGGATAGATGTCGACCTTCGCGCCGAGTTCCTGGAACAGCGGTTCGGCGATGGACGGGATCGCCGAAGTGTCCTGCATGTCGAAGACCATGACGCAGGAGCGTCCGCCCTCGCCGGGAGCGAAGTAGGCGGCCTCCGGATCCAGTCGATCGATCATCGACCGCACGATCTCGGGCAGCCTGCCGCTCTTGATCGTCTCGTTGGAGATCTGCGTGTCCATCACCGCGGTGAGCATGACTCTCATCGCACTGCTCCTTTCGCGTCCGGGCCGGCGCGTACCCCCTGGTCCGCGCCCGGTAGAGCCCGTAGCGACCCCTCCCAATCTGCTGCGGCCGTCCTGGAGCGACAACCGCCGGGGCGTCTTTTCTGAGCACAGATAAGGGAGATTTCGTCGCACGGTCCAGCAGTAGAGTGAGCGGGTGGCTCCTGTGCCGGACGATCCGTCACGACCGATCAGCGAAGAAGACCGCGACACGGCCGTGCGGCGTCTGCAGGACGCCTACTCCAAGGGGCAGATCTCGCACGAGGAGTTGGACGACCTCCTCCAGCAGACGCTCACCGCCGAGACGCACGGCGATCTCGGTACGGCACTGGCCGCGCTCCCCGAGGAGAAGCCGGACACGTCCACGATCGCCGCCTTCGGCGGCCGGATCCGGCGCCGCGGCCCCTGGCGGGTGCCTCGGAAACTCAAGGTCGACTCCGCGTTCGGAAGGGTGCACCTGGACCTGTCCCGGGCGGTCATCGAGCATCCGGTCGTCGACATCGAGCTGAACCTCGCCACCGGCAGGGCGAAGATCACGGTTCCGCGGGACGCGGTCGTCGACCTCGACGGCCTGCAGACCGTGTGGAAGGACTCCCTCTACAAGCCCCGGCGGCCGTCCCGCCCCGGCGGCCCGAAGATCCGCGTCTCCGGAACCATGGGCTTCGGGCGGCTGAAGATCCGCCACGCGCGCCGCTGACCCTCCCCGGCGCCCCGGCGGTCAGGCGCGGGCGAAGCGGGCCGCCAAGGCGTGCAGCCGGGTGCGCAGTTCGGGAGGGGACACCACCTGGAAGTCCGCTTCGACGGCGCCCAGGGCCATGATGGGCCACTCAAGGGCGTCGGCGGTCATGCGGACGCGGCAGCGGCCGTCGTCCGCCTCCTCGACGGTGCACCAGCGGCCGATGCGCTCGTGCACGGCCGCGGCGGGGGCGTCCACCAGCACCTCGACCCGGTAGGGGCGCGGCATCTCCTTCAGGCCGCGGCGGACGAACTCGGCGGCGTCGGCGGCGGGCAGGTCGCGGGGGCGGAACCGGGCGCCGGTGGCGGACGGGCCGGACAGCCGGTCGAGCCGGAAGGTGCGCCAGCCGTGCCGGTCGAGGTCGTAGGCGACCAGGTACCAGCGGCGGCCCAGCGGGACGAGGCGGTGCGGCTCGACGTGCCGGCCGGTGCGGTCGCCGCCGGCGGCGGTGTAGGAGAAGCGGAGCCGCTCGGAGTCCCGGCAGGCGAGCGCGATCACGGTGAGGACGGCGGGCGCGACGCCCGTCTCCGGCGACCCTCCCCACGTGGTGGGCACGGTCATCGCGCGCAGCGCGTCCACCTGGCGGCGCAGCCGGGCCGGCATCACCTGCGCCACCTTCGCGAGGACCCGCACCGACGCCTCGGCGATGCCCTCGACCTGCGTCGCCGCCTGCAGCCCCACGGCCAGTGCGACGGCCTCCTCGTCGTCGATCACCAGCGGCGGCAGCGCCGCGCCGGCCGCCAGCTGGTAGCCGCCGTCGACGCCGCGCGTCGCCTCCACCGGATACCCCAGCTCGCGGAGCCGGTCGACGTCCCGGCGCAGGGTGCGGACGGACACGCCCAGCCGGCCGGCCAGCTCGGCGCCCGGCCAGTACCGGTGGGTCTGGAGCAGCGAAAGGAGACGCAGGGTCCGGGAGCTGGTGTTCGCCATGTTCCCGATTCTCCCCGCAATTCAGGTCAGGAAGTGGCCGCTATGCCTTCTAGCGTGGTGTTCACACCGACGGGAACGGCGAAGGCGGAGGATATGACCATGACCGAGCAGATCACCGGTGAGCGGGCCGACCTGCTGGCGATGCTGGCGAAGCACCGGCACTTCCTGCGCTTCACCACCCGCGGCCTCACCGACGAGCAGGCCGGCCTGCGGACCACGGCGAGCGAGCTGTGCCTGGGCGGCCTCGTCAAGCACGTCGCCTCGGTCGAGCGCGGCTGGGCGGACTTCATCGTGGAGGGTCCGTCCGCGATGGGCGACTTCACCCAGATGACCGAGGAGGACTTGCAGAAGCGGGCGGACGAGTTCCGCATGCTCCCCGGCGAGACGCTGGCCGGGGTCCTCGACGGCTACGCCGAAGTCGCCCGCCGGACGGACGAGCTGGTCGCCGCCCTGCCCGACCTGGACGCCGTCCAGCCGCTGCCGAAGGCCCCCTGGTTCACCGACACCGAGTGGTCGGCGCGGCGGGTGATCCTGCACATCATCGCCGAGACCGCCCAGCACGCCGGGCACGCCGACATCATCCGCGAGTCCCTCGACGGCGCGAAGAGCATGGGCTGACGGCCCGCGCCGGCGAACCCCGCCCCGCGGTCGTCGCGGTGGCCTTCTCACTGAGTCCTTTCCGCCGTGACGGTCAGCTCCGGGCGGGCTCCTCTTCGCGGGGCTTCTTCTTCTCGCGGCGCTTGCGGAGAGAGCCGGCCTTGGCCTTCTCCTCCGGGTGCGCGTGGACGCGGATCAGGCTGGCGCCGGTGGTGAACAGCAGGATCGCCAGGATCACGCCCAGCGACAGCGTCGTCGGAATCTTCAGGATCGACTCGGCGACGTCCTCGTGGAGGAACTGCAGGATCAGCTTCACCCCGATGAACGCGAGGATCACCGACAGGCCGATCGACAGGTAGACGAGCCGTTCCAGCAGTCCCTCGATGAGGAAGTACAGGGCGCGCAGCCCGAGCAGCGCGAACGCGTTGGCGGCGAACACGAGGAACGGGTCCTTGGTGATGCCGAACACGGCGGGGATGGAGTCCAGGGCGAACAGGACGTCCGTGCTGCCGATCGCGATGAACACCAGGAGCAGCGGCGTCATGACCCGCCGGCCGTTCTCGCGGGCGAGCATCCGCCCCCCGTGGAAGCTTTCGCTCACCGGCATGACCTTGCGGGCGCGGCGCATGATGAAGGTGTCCTCGACGTCCGGCTCCTCGTTGCGGTGCCGGACGAGCTGCACGGCCGTCCAGATCAGCACCAGCCCGAAGATCAGGAACGTGAAGGAGAACAGGCTGATCGCGGCGGCGCCGACCGCGATGAGCGCCGCCCGCAGGGCCAGCGCCGCGGCGATGCCGAACAGCAGCGTCTTCTGCTGGAACTCGTCGGGCACCGCGAACCGGCCCATGATGATCACGAAGACGAAGAGGTTGTCGACCGACAGGCTCTTCTCGACGAGCCATCCGGAGAAGTACTCGGTGCCCGCCGCCGACCCGCCGAGCGACCACACGGCGAGGCCGAACACCGCCGCGAGGCCGATGTAGAACACCGACCAGAACGTGGCCTCCTTGATGTGGACCGCGTGCGGCCGCCGGACGGCGACGAAGAAGTCGAGCACGAACAGCCCGACGATCAGTCCGATCGTCGCTGACCAGGCCCATGGGGGTACGTCGAGCATTCGGCCGGCTCCTCCTGGCGGGGGCGTCTGCTGACCTATATCCGTTCTGCGGGCCTTCTACCGCCCCGGATACGGAGGACGCGCCCGGGTGAACCGCAGATGATCTGGACCCTGGGCATCGCGGGCCGCAGCGCCTACCCGGGCGGGGTCGTCCTGCCCTGACCCCGGGCCGCGCACCCCCGGGCCGCCGCATGAGGCCGGGGTGCGCATTGCGGCAAAGCACTCAGGTAAGGCTGAGTACTTGCGCCGATGCGGCGCGGTGCGCCGCGAAGCCACTCTTCTGGCATGGACGATTTCTCTCGCTGGCGCCCCTTCGCCCTCACCGCCAAGGCAGCCCTGGCCGCCCTGCTCGCGCTCGCCGTCGCCTTCCCCGAATGGGACCGGTTCGCGGACAAGGCCATGGGCGTCCGCGTGGCCGCCTACCCCGCCGCCGTCATGCTCGTCACCCTCGTCTGGGCGCTGCGGGGCCGGGGCAGGCCCTTCCCGTGGGACCTGGACCTGCTCCTGACCCTGCCGTTCCTCGTGGACGTCGCCGGGAACGCCGCCGACCTCTACGACACGGTCGACTGGTTCGACGACGCCTGCCACTTCGGGAACTGGGCCCTGCTGAGCGCCGCCGCCGGCGTCGCCCTCCGCCGCTGGGCCGGCCAGAGTGGGTGGACGCTGGTGCCGGCCTGCGCCGGAGCGGGCGCCATCGCCGCGATCCTGTGGGAGTTCTTCGAGTACGGCGTCTTCATCCTCGACACCCCCGAGACCGTCACGATCTACCGCGACACGATCGGCGACCTCATGCTCGGCCTCGCCGGTTCCACCCTCGCCGCCTGCGCCGTCGCGGCCCTGGCCCGCCGCGGCACCGGCGCCGCCCCGGCCCCGCCCGGCCGGCGTCCCGGCGCCGTGCGGAGCCTCAGCCTGGACACGACCGTCTACCTCGCCTGGGACGGGTCAGTAGACGAGCGCCTGGACGTCGTCCATCGTGATCTCCTCGACGAAGGTCGGCGCGCCGGCGATGCGGATGCCGGGCAGGACGTCGTCCGGGCCGATGTCGCGGCGGGCCGCGCACTGGGTGCAGAGCGTGACGCGCCCCGCCGTCAGGATGACGCCGAGAAGGTCGTCCAGGGGAGTGGCGTGCGGCAGTGAGAACTCGGCGGCCCGTCCCGGCAGCGCGAACCACGCCGACTCCCCGGTCAGCCACAGCGAGACCGGGACGCCGCTCGCCGCGGCGGCCGCCGCCACCGTGAACGCCTGGTTGCAGCGTTCGGGGGCGTCCGCCCCCGCGGTCACCTTGATCACCAGTGGTCTCGCCATAGCCGCACTCTAGTGCGGGCGGCCCCAATACCATCCTGGTGTGGGTGGCATGGTGAACGCGGGGATCCTCGTCCTCGCCCTCGGGCTCGTGGCGGTCGCCGCCGTCCTCCTCGTGATCCGCCTCGGCCGGTTGAAGTAGCGGGCCGGTTGAATCAGCGGGCCGGTTGAATCAGCGGGGCTTCGCGGGGGTCGGCGGGCGGGACGCGGGAGGCGGCGCCCGCCGCTACGCTCGGGGCCCATGGATGTTCCTGAGCTGCACCCGGACCTTGAGCCCCTGAAGTTCCTGCTCGGCACCTGGGAAGGGGCCGGCGTGGGCGGCTACCCCACGATCGAGTCGTTCAACTTCGGCCAGGAGCTGTCCTTCACCCACATAGGGAAGCCCTTTCTGATCTACGCGAGCCGCACCTGGATGATCGAGCCGGACGGCACCCTCGGCCGCCCGCTCGCCATGGAGACCGGGTACTGGCGGCCGCAGCCGGACCACCAGGTCGAGGTGACGCTCGCCCACCCGACCGGCATCGTGGAGATCTACGTCGGCGAAGTGGCGTTCAACCGGGTGGAGCTGCGGACCGATGTCGTCGCGCGGACGGAGTCGGCCAAGGAGGTCACCGGCGGCCACCGCCTCTACGGGCTGATCGGCGAGGACCTCGGCTGGGCCTACGACATGGCGGCCGTCGGGCAGAAGCTCCAGTCGCACCTGTCGGCGCAGCTCAAGAAGGTGTCCTGAGAACGTCCGGAGACAAGCGATCCGGAGAGAAGCGGTCCCAGGTAAAGCGGTGGCCCCAGGTAAAGCGACCCCCGAGACAAAGCGATCCCCGGACCTTCCCGCCGAGCGGCGGGGCGACGGACAGGACGGGTCCGTCGGTCCGGGGATCGGGTAACTGCCTGGTATTCGCCGGTCACCGTCGCGACCGACTCCGCCGTCCAGGGGACGGCGGTCCGAGGCGGAACGGCGACTAGCGGACAGCCACCTCGCGAGTCCTACAATCAACCATTGTCTGGACCACCTCCTTTCGCGCGTACCCCGCACGCTATGTTGATCCGCCGCACCGAGGCAAACAGGTTTTCGCTCGGCTGAATCCGCGTGCCGGCGCACGAACC
>NZ_JBIQHY010000045.1:38945-46350 GCF_044508335.1 Actinomadura sp. | reverse complement strand
GCGAATCCGTCTGTCACACCGTCTCGCCGTTCGCGCGGGCGCACCCTCCGGGACGGGTGCGGATGCTAACGACGGTGCTGACTACGGGGTCGGATGACCTTGGACGGGTGTGGATGTGCGGGAGGGGGCGGCGCTGGTCAGGGGACCTGCGGGGACGTTCCTGGACAGTGCTGATATTGCTACGGATTAGAAGGCTGGTGCGCGGTGCTGGGCCTCACCGCCCTCCGACCGATCCAGGCGCAAGACGGGCCGAGGTCTGTAGGCTCTAGGTACGGGGGAGGAGGGCTCGTGATGACCGCGCAACCGCAGGACTACCCGGCAGGCGGTACGCCTGTGCCGGAGAAGAGTCTTCGTACCATCCGGGCCGCTTTGGTGGTGCCGCAGGACCGCGACGCGTTCGACGCCGGGCTCAAGGCTGTGCTCGACGAGGTGCGCGTCAGTCTGGACTTGGGTGCCCTGAACGACTTCGTACACCTGTGGTGGCTTGCGGCCTGTGACTCGGCCAAAGACCCCGAAGGCCGGCGGCGCATGCATGCGGTGGCCGAGCGCATCCAAGCCGGAGAGACGGTTCCCAAGGGACGACCGGTGCGCGAGGTTCTCGCCGAGCGTGAGGCCCGAGGCTAGTTGTATCGACTCATCATGACGCCGGAGGTCGAGGAGCAGGTCTCCGCCCTTCCGGACGAGGCTCTCGGCCCCTTCGCCGAGTTGGTCACTCTGTTGGAGGTCTCTCCGTGGAGCGGTCAGCCGTTCGGCAGGTCCAACCCCCGAGGCAACATGCTCACGCTCGCGTTCGGGGACGGCGGCCTTGCCGTCTACTTCGTCCTGGAGGAGCAGCGGGAGGCGTGCCTGATCCGGGTCACATGGCTCTGACCGTTCTGGCGTGCCGAATGTGTGCCGAGGTTGAGTGACGGGCGCGAGAAGCGGCAGGCCAGGGCCGTTCGGCGGTGGGACTGTAAAACCGTCGGCTTAGCCTGCCCAGTTTCGAATCCTGAACCCCACCCAGCAACGACAGCCCCTGATCAGCGTGCTCGTGGCCAGGGGCTGTCTCGTCGCATCCCGGTTGGTCCCGGCTGTCCCCGGCGATTGCAGGGTGTTCGCGGGATAGTCGCGAGGCAAGGTGCTGAACGGTCTTTGAGAGCGGCCCACCACGTCCACCGGAGAACCGGCGACCGTGCGGTGCCGTCTCGTGATCGGACAGGTGGCGACGTTTGAGCCGGACGAGTTCGGGCGGGACGAGCGGTCTTCCATGTCGTTAACCCGAACCGGGCGGTGATCTACCGGCGCCTCACCGATCTTCACGCTCAGGCCGGGGGCACATGTTTGGCCCGTCTTGTCGCCGATCTGGTATATCTGGCCGACGTCCAGCCCTCAGCGACTACGTCCAGGGATGACCCGCCGTCGGATGGCGAGACGACTGCCTCGTCCACCGGGGTGGCCGGCCTGCCGAGCCTGGCCTGGGTATCCCGCCTAACCCTTTCCGGAACTCTTCATTACCAGGGTTGCCACCGCTGCAAGGCTTGACACGACTCCAGCCAGCCCGGCCAGGGTGGTCATCCCTTCACGTGGGGTTGCCCATAGGCCGCGGTTCAGTTCTGCCCAGGCGCGAGGAAAGAAGACCAGTTTGATCTTCTGCCATTTATGATGTCGATAGCTGCAACCCATGAGTATGCCGTTGGCGTTCTTGCGACAGAGCCTGTTCTCTCTGGTCATGGCACCACACCAGACGGGTGCCCGGAAGAAGAAGTAGAACACTGCAGCGACTGATAGGACGATCAGGATGACAGGTGCCACGCCCCCCTTCCACCAGGCTAGTGCTAGGACGATGAGCAGGAGGTAGCCCCAGAACTGTCCGAGAAGTTTCATGCCGTGGAAGGTAGTTCGGCGCCGCCATGATTTGAAGCTCCAGGCCATTCTTGGACATGTGTGTCTGTGGTCACAATTTGAACGTGTGTGACTCGGGGTGTTGTTTCCAGAACTACTGCCAGGATCGGTTGGGGGATGTCTAGGCTTACTGCTGCGAGTGGCAAGCGGTAGAAAGAGCGTTTCTGAGAGGTGGTTGGTGCGAATCTTGGGGGCTTTGGTGGGGTTTGCTTTATGTTGATGCCGGTAACCGACGATCGTTTGGAGGTTCTGATGCCCGCGAGTCTGAAGCGGATCCGGGAGACCATGGACGTTCGGCCCACTCCACGGGACAAGGGGCTGACGCTCACCCTGAAGCTCACCGCCTACGACAACGGCATGCTGGAGCTCGACACCGTGCCGCTGAACGATCACAAGAACGACGATGACGTCACCGGATGGCTGTCGGCGGCGGAGGTCATCACGGCGACGCTCAACGAGTTCCATCGGCAGGTCGCGGCCCGGAACCGCGCGGCGGGATAGCCCGCGTCGGCGGAGGGGTGTTGAGTTCGCCGCCCGGCGGTGTGGTGAGTGCGACCGCCCTCGACCAGGAAAGCTCTGGTCAAGGGCGGTCTTGTTCGTCCGGTCGAAGCGCGGTGTGGCGCCGCAGGCCGTGCGGATGGCTGGTCTCGTAGGGCGGTGCGGCCGTCCTTCCCATGTTGATCTGCGTGCAGTCGGTGTAGCCCTGGCAGAGGAGGATTCGCTCGGCGCGGTGTCGGAGGGGTCTCAGTGAGAGCAGAGGCTCCTGTGCGCGGGCGGGTGCCGGCGGGAGGGCCACGTCACAGCGACGGGGGGTGGTTTTTTAGTTTTCACTAGTGCAAACTGGATAAATAGAGCGACGGCATCGTCGAGGAGGGATGCGCGATGAGGTATGTCGTCTACGGGGACTTCAACTGCCCCTACTCCTACCTGGCGAGTCTTCGCGTGGACGAGCTCGTCCGGCGGGGTGCTGCCGAGGTCGAGTGGCGGGCCGTCGAGCATGATCCGAAGCTGCCGCTGACCGGTGCGCCGAGCGGTGCGGCTCAGGACGAGTGGGCCCGTGAGCTGGGGGAGATCGCGGACATCTCGCGGCCCGGGGAGCGGGTGCCGGACGCGCCGCCGGCTCTTGTCAGCAACACCGGCTCGGCCGTGGCCGCCTACGCCGAGGCGCTGACCGACGGCATGGCCGACGAGGTGCGCCGCGCGATCTTCCGCGCGATCTGGGTGGAGGGGCGGCACGTGAGCAGCCCGTACGAGATCCGCCGGATCGTTGCCGAGCTGATGTACCCGCGGACGCCGCCGGACGTCCACCGGTACGGCCCCGACCTTCCGATGGCGATCGATACCGGACGGGTCGCCCTCGGGACGGAGCGGCGCTTCGGTGCCACGGTCAGCGTGCAGGGCGGGCCTCTGACGCTGGCGGGGCAGCGGCGGGTCGAGCAGTGGCGTGCGGAGTGGCAGAGCCGCACGCAGGTCGTCCCGGCCGTCGTCAGCCCGGACGGGGAACTGCTCCCCGGGCTCGCCGGCCTGGCCCGGCTGGCCGAACTACTGGACGGGCCGCCGCCCGCCGCGGCGGACGCGCGCGGCGATCGCGAACTCGCCAGGGCCGCCTGAGCGAAAGAAGGGCCGGGGCCGCGCGCCCCGGCCTTCCTGGAAGGTCAGCCCTTGCGGGCGGGGAGGATCCGCTTCACGGCCAGGCCCGCCGAGACCAGGGTGAACAGGGCCAGGCCGAGCCAGAGGGCCTGCATGCCGAGCCACGGGGAGGCCGCGGCGGCGCCGCCGAAACCCGCGGCGATGCCTCCGATGGGGGGTGTGTTGTACATGACCTACCATTTCCTTTCTTTGCGCCAGGCGGCCTGCCAGAAGGCGCGGGCCTGGACGATCTGGAGGAAGACGTCGAAGACCATTTCGACGACGATCGTGGCGGCGAGGGCCATCTGGAACTTGCCTCGCTGCCGGACGGTCACGACGCGCTCCACCATGAAGATCACCGTGACCGCGGCCCAGATGGGGCTGATCGTGATGCCGCCCAGCCAGATCGCCGAGTAGACGAGCGAGGACAGGTAGGCAGTGATCACCAGGATGCCGATCAGGGAGAGCAGCTGCCGTCCCCAGTAGGGACGGGTGATCGGCGTCCAGCCGTAGTCGACGAGGTTCTCCAGGGCGCCGCGCTTCCAGCGGAGGCGCTGCTGGGCCAGTTCGCGCCAGGTGGGCATCACCTCGGTGGTGAGCGTGCATTCGGGCGGGCAGAGGATGCGGAAGCCGAGGTGGAGGATGGCCAGGGTGAGCTCGTTGTCCTCCGTCAGGACCCGGACGTCGTAGACGTGGGGCAGACCGGGGAGGCGCTTTGAGCGGCGGGCCGCGACCACTTCCTGGAGGGTCGTGGCGCGGAAGATGGTGGCGGTGCCGGTGAGGACCAGCGCCTTGCCCTGGAGACGGCGGACATCGCGGGCGTAGCGGGCGTACTCGTTGCGCTGGAACATGCCGACGGCGCCGCCGCCCGGCTTGCCGGTGAACGTCCCGCCGACGGCCGCGTAGCGCCCGTCCGCCAGGTAGTCGATGCCGTGCCGGATGAACCCGGGGTCGAGGGCCGAGTCGGCGTCCATCACCATGATCGCGTCTTCCGGGCCCAGGATCGGCAGCAGCCGGTCGAGGACCTGGTTCAGCGCCCCGGCCTTCTTGTGCTCGTTGCCCCGCGTCCCGACGATCTCCACGCCGCAGAGCTGCGCGAACGCGGCGGTGGCGTCGGTGCAGTTGTCGGCGATGACGACGATGTGGTCCGGAGGACGCTCCTGGCGGCGCAGCGAGGCGATCGTCTCGGTGATCTGCTTGGCCTCGTTGTGCGCCGGGATCAGGACCGTCACGCGCATCGCGTCCGCGGGGATGCGCGGCAGGTTCCGCTTGCCGTCCCGCCCTTTGGGGAGTGGCTCGGCGGCGGGCGCCGGCCGGGGGCGGGGAGGGGCATGCCGGGCGGGCGGCATGGCGTGCCTGGGACGTGCCGGCGGCGCGATCAAGTGAGCCGCGTGGTCGGGCAGGGTTTCTGCCGGGGACGGGGCGTGTCCTGTCCGGGGCGCGCTGACCGGTCGCCCGGCTCCGGGGTAGGCCACGCGGTGGCGTCCGGCGCGGACGGCCCGGTCGGGGATGGTCACCGTGCATTCGGAGCCGGCGAACGCGGCGGGGTCGAACGTCGCGGGCATGTCAGCGTCCCCCCTCCGACCGCACCAGGTGACCGAAGGCGATGACGTTGTCGGTGTAGTGGCCGCTGCCGCGGTCGAACCGCCCGCCGCAGGTGATCAGGCGGATCGCCGCGTAGCCGGGGTCGCCGTAGACGCGCTGCGTGGGGAACCGGTCCTTGCCGACGCGTTCGACCGAGTCGATCCGGAACACCGCCGTGCGCCCGTCCGCGCGGAGGACGCGGGCCTGGTCGCCGGGACGCAGTTCGCCGAGCCGGTAGAACACGGCGGGCCCGCGGGTCGTGTCCACATGCCCGATGACCACGGCCGCGCCGCGGCTGCCGGGGGCGGCGCCGAGCCGGTACCAGCCGGCTTCCTGGGCGCGGCTCAGCGGCGGGGTCTCGACGGTCTGGTCGGGGTTCTTGGCCAGCTTCATCAGCGGCGTCCGGACGTCGATCCGCGGCACCTCCAGGCGGACCGGCGCCGAGCGGGGGAGCGCCGGAGCCGCGGAGGGCGTCACACTGCCGGACGCGGTGGACGCGGCGGGCGCGGGCATCGGCGGAGCTGCGGTGGCCGGATGCCCCTGGAACGCCTGGAACGCGAGGAGCGTCGCGACGGCGACTCCCGAGAGTCCGGCGGCGGCGGCCGCGAGGGCGCGCGAGCGCCGCGCACGACGTTCCACAGACGGCCCCCCATTCGCCGCTCGACCGGTGGTGCATCCGCCGCGAACGGCAGCGGACGGACGGCACGGTAACGCGTTGACGAGGGCTTTTGCGTCATCAGAGAGGTAACGGCCAGATGGGCGACATGTGGTGGATGAGGCGGGAGAGGACGTCTCCGCCGGCCCGCTGGATCCCCCGCCGGGCAGGTCCAACACGCTCCGTCATGGACCAAATTTCCTGGCCGTGCTGCGGCAATACGTCTCTGACCTGCAGATATGCGAGCTTGGGCCATGGTCTGCCGCGTCGGCGGCCCGTGGGAGGGTGAGGGCTGGCAGTCCGGTCGGAGCCGGACGTGGATACAAAGATCGCTGACCGGAAGCGGTCATAATGATCAGCCCGAAACGGCGCTGGATCTGGACGGAGTATCCGCTTTTCCGCCTCTGATCAGCTATCTAGCGCCCCAACGTCCGTCCGAACAGAGGGCGCGAGACCGTTCGCTCTCGTTGTTCGGATGTCCATAATTCAGCATCGGACGACCGGCCCTTCAGAGGACCATCGTGACGGACGGTGATCAGCGGCCGGTGTGTCAGGCGGCGCGAGCATCCCGGCGAGGCCCGTGCCGCCACCGTTCACACCCGTCCGTGCCTGAGCCGGGGCGCCTGCCGGGTCGTGCCCTGGGACGCGGTGGCTCACAGGGGTATTTGACCTTGACGTTGCGTCAACGTTTGTAATGAGCGCATGCGGATCGGCGAACTCGCCGCGCTGGTCGGGGTGTCGACCCGGACCGTGCGGCACTACCACCATCTGGGGCTGCTGCCCGAGCCGGAGCGGCGCGCGAACGGGTATCGGGAGTACCGGCTCCGGGACGCGGTGGTGCTCGCGCGGGTGCGGAGGCTGACGGAGCTGGGCCTCTCCCTGGACGAGGTCAAAGACGTCCTGGCCGACGAGCAGGGGCGCGAGCTGCGCGAGGTGCTCGCCGAGCTGGACGCCGACCTGGCCCGCCAGCAGAAGGCGATCGAGGCCAGGCGGGCGCGGCTGGCGGAGCTGCTCGCCGAGGCGGAGCTGCACCCGGATTCGGCCGTGTCGCCGCACATGGCGGAGGTCTTGCGGGGGCTGCCGCGCGGGTCGCGGTTCGCCGAGTTCGATCAGGAGCTGCTCGCGCTGGTCGACACCGCCGCCGGGCCCGCCGAGCGGGCGAGGTTCGCCGAGATGCTGCGTCCGCTGGCCGAGCCGGAGGCGCGCGGGAGGAGCGCCGAGATCTACGCCCGGCTGGACGAGATCGCGGACGCGCCGCCGGACGATCCGCGGGTCGCCGCGCTCGCCGAAGAGCTCGCCGACCACCTGCCGGAGGAACTCGCGGCCCTCATGGTCGAGCAGAACGCGGACGCCGGATGGATGCAGGAGATGTCCCCAGCGCAGCGTGAGGTCTTCCGACTGCTGTTGAGCATCGTGCGGGAGCGGACGTGCTGAGGGCGGCGAGGGCCGTCCTGTACCTGATAGCGCCGGCGGACCTGGTCGCCTTCGTGTTGCTCGCGTCGGGTGCGGTGTTGCCGCGTCCGCTGGTCGTCGCGGCGGAGGCCGCAGTTCTCGCAGGGCTTCTCGTGAATCTCGCGGCCGCAACCCAATTGGTCATCGCCGCGCGGCGCGGCGGCGCGGGCCGGTGGGCGGCGTTCCGCAGCGTTGAGAAGCTGC
>NZ_JBIQHY010000045.1:27222-38845 GCF_044508335.1 Actinomadura sp. | reverse complement strand
GCATGGTCAGGATCGAGGACGGCCGGCTGTCGGTGGCCGTGGCGTCCCAGACCAACGTCGTCGTGGAGCTGGACGAGCCGGTCACGGTCGTCCGCCCGCTGGGCAAGCGGGCCGAAGCGCGGACGCTCCGCTTCTTCGCCGACGATCCGCATCTCCTCGTCCCGCGGGGAGCGCGCTCGCGGGCTTGAGGCGCGCCCTGGTGCGAATCGCCCGACCTTGTGCGGATTCGTCGGTCAGACCTGCGGCCGGCGTCCGATACAGCAGTCCGGCGGGGCGCCGGGACGGGGAGTGCGGGATTGGTCTACCGGTGCCGACCTGGCCGTTCACCGGGTAGACCTGCAACTGTGCAGGTGAGTTATGTGAGCGAGCCGACGCCGGGACGGGAGAACGAGGACTTCGTGGCGGCCGGCCCCGGCTGGGTCGTGCTGCTGGACGGGGCGACGGCGCCGCCGGGGGTGGACAGCGGGTGCCGGCACGACCCGGCGTGGCTGGTGCGCAGGCTCGGCGGCCGGATCGCGGCGCTGCTCGCGCTGGAGGACGGCAAGCCGCTGCCCGACCTGGTCGCCGAGGCGATCAAGGTGACGGGGGAGGCGCACACCGCGACCTGCGACCTGCGGAACCCCGACAGCCCGTCCGCGACGGTGTCGCTGCTGCGGCGCCGCGGCGCGGCCGTCGAGTGGTACGTCCTCGCCGACTCCCCGATCGTGGTGGACGTCGGCGAGATCAGGGTCTTCCGGGACGACCGGGTCGACCACCTGCCCAGCTACACCCTCGAAGGCGTCCGCAGGTCGCGGAACAGCCCCGGCGGGTTCTGGGTGGCGAGCACGAAGCCGGAGGCCGCGTACGAGGGGCTGACCGGGGAGGTCCCGGTCGACGGCCTGAAGCGGGCGGCGGTGCTGAGCGACGGCGCGTCCCGGCTCGTGGAGCGGTTCGGCCACCTGGGGTGGGACGAGCTGCTCCGGCTCCTCGACGAGGAAGGCCCGAGGGAGCTCGTCCGGCGGACCAGGGCCGCCGAGGCGGCGGGCACCGGGCCGCGGGGCAAGCAGTACGACGACGCCACCGCGGTCTTCGTCCGGTTCTGAGGGCGGGGCCTCAGCGCGCCGCCGGCCTGATGTGCGGCCACCAGCCGGCGAGGTCCTCCGGCAGGTGCGCGCCCTCGACGCGCATCGTCGCCGGCATCAGCGGGAAGCGCCGCCCGGCCGGGAACGTCCGCTGGTAGGCGGGCGGGTCGATGACGACGACGCGGGTGCCGTTCACCACCGGGATGTCGGCCGGCACACCCTCGTTCCATATCCACTCGCCGTGCGCGTCGACCAGGTTCCACGGGCTGGACACGACCGGCGGCCCGGGCGGGGTCTCGGCGTCGAGGAAGCAGGCGAGGATCTCCGGCGCCGGCCGCTCCCCGGGCAGCCCGCCCGGACGCCCGATGAGGGCCCCGCCGAGCAGCACGTGCAGCTGGAAGTTGTCGCCGATGCCGCTGATCGCGACTGTCCAGCCCTTGCCGCTCGCGCGGTCGAGGACGAGGAGGCGTTCGCCGTCCAGGACGCGCAGCAGCGCCTGGTAGTGCTCCATCTGCCCGAGGTGGCGGGCGGCCTGCCCGGCGGCGCGGGCGCGGAGGTCCCGGTCGTCCAGCGAGGCCCGGAGGAGCGGCGCCATCTGCAGCACCGTGCAGCCGGCGAGCGCGTACTTAGGCAGCGCGAACCACGCCATCATCGCGGCCGCCGCGCCGTCCCCGAGGCCGGGTGCGACGGTGTCGAAGACCCGCTGGGACGGCTGGTCCTCCATGTCGGGCGGCGGCTTGCCGCCGGTCGCCTCCTCCCACGCGTTCGCGAACGCCAGCGCGGCGGCGGTGACCTCGCCGGTCCGCTGGACGACGGCCCGGCCGACCGGCGCGGGATCGGCGCCGCGCTCGATCCAGGCGCCGGAGATGACGGCGAGGAAGCCGCCGAGGTTCGGCGGCGCCTCCGCGATGCCCTCGGCGAGGCGCGGCAGCGCGGCGTCCATCTCGGCCGGGCCGGCCGTCTGGGACGCCCGCATGAGCCGGGGGAGGAGGTCGCTGAACGCCCGGTCCTCGGCGATCGCGGCACGGACGGTGTCGTCGACGACATGCTGGAGCGGCATGGTCGATCACCCTGGCACAGCGGTACGACACTCGCACACCCGCGGAACCCGCCCCCATCTTGGAATGTGATTCTAGAATGAATGCCATGGAGCCACAGGATTTCGCCGACGTGCTCAAGGCCGTCCGCAGCTTCGTCCGCGAGCAGGTCGTCCCCCGCGAGGACGAGATCGAGGAGACCGACGCGATCCCGGAGGCGCTCCGCCGCACGTCCCGGGACATGGGCCTGTTCGGGTACGCGCTGCCCGAGCAGTACGGCGGCCTCGGCCTGTCGCTGAGCGAGGAGGTGCGGCTCGTCTTCGAGCTCGGCTACGCCAGCCCCGCGTTCCGCTCCATGTTCGGCACCAGCAACGGCATCGCCGGGCAGGTCCTGGTGAACTCCGGGACGGACGCGCAGAAGGACGCCTGGCTGCCGAGGCTCGCGTCCGGCGACGTCATCGGCGCGTTCGCGCTCACCGAGGCCGAGGCCGGCTCCGACCCCAGCACGCTGACCACGACCGCCGCGCGCGACGGCGACGACTACGTCATCAACGGGGCGAAGCGGTTCATCACCAACGCGCCGGAGGCGGACGTCTTCATGGTGTTCGCCAGGACGGGCGGCTCCGGCTCCCGCGGCATCTCCACGTTCCTCGTAGAGAAGGGTGCGGACGGCCTGAGCGTCGGCCCGCCCGACCAGAAGATGGGCCAGCGCGGAGCCCACACGGCCGAGGTCTTCTTCAACAACGTGCGCGTCCCCGCCGACGCCATGGTCGGCCCAGAGGGGACGGGCTTCCGCACCGCCATGGCATCGCTCGCCCACGGCAGGCTCAGCATCGCGGCCGTCTGCGTGGGTCTCGCCCAAAGAATCCTGGACGAGATCGTGGCCTACGCCAAGGAACGCACCCAGGGCGGCAGGACGATCGGCGAATACCAGCTCGTCCAGGGGCTCATCGCCGACTCCCAGACCGAGCTGTACGCCGGACGCTCGATGGTGCTGGAGGCCGCCCGCGCCTACGACGCCGGCGAGGACACCAAGCAGGGGCCGTCCTGCGCCAAGTACTTCTGCTCCGAAATGGTCGGGCGTGTCGCCGACCGCGCCGTCCAGGTCTACGGCGGCATGGGCTACATGCGCGGCGTCGCCGTCGAGCGCTTCTACCGCGACGTCCGGCTGTTCCGCATCTACGAGGGGACGAGCCAGATCCAGCAGCTCGTGATCGCCCGCAACCTGCTGCGCTGACCAGCGCGGACGCCGGCGCCGCAATCCGGTTCGCAACACCCGCCGAGGCCGTGTATGGTTTCACTGCGCGAACGACGCAAGCCCCTTTAGCTCAGTCGGCAGAGCGTCTCCATGGTAAGGAGAAGGTCTACGGTTCGATTCCGTAAAGGGGCTCACGGCATCCCGGCCGCCATCCGGCACCATCGGACGGCGGCCTTCGTCGTTCTCCGGGGCGGCCCGCGCCCCGGACCCGGATCGCGTTGATTCGCTCCGTACAGGGCGCTGTGGTACCGTCCCACCGGTTCCAGCAGGACGTTTCGCAGCTCACCGGCACACCCGGTAACCTGAGAGGCGGTCACGCGGAACCCGCGAAGCCGAATCCCGATCTCGATCCGGGTTTTCGCGTTTCCAGGGTTCGGTGAGCATCCGGTATCCTGCAAACCGGTCACACCGACCATCACGGCGGGGTAGCTCAGTCAGGCAGAGCAAGCGGCTCATAATCGCTGTGTCGCCGGTTCAAGTCCGGCCCTCGCTACTACCCAGGTCTCTCACCCCCGTCCCCGGGGGTGAGCAGGCTGGGTCGAACCACCGGCCGCCCGATTCGGGCGGCCGTGGTCCGAAGGATCCATGTCCCTTACCCAGAAAGGCACTCCATCGTGGCTGCCACTGACGTCCGGCCGAAGATCACGCTGGCCTGCCAGGAGTGCAAGCACCGCAACTACATCACGCGGAAGAACCGGCGCAACGACCCGGACCGCCTTGAGATCAAGAAGTACTGCCCCAACTGCCGGACGCACCGTCCGCACCGGGAGACCCGCTAGCCGAGGCCCCGGACGGTGGAAGCGCTGCGCCTCCCGCCGTCCGCACCGGAGCATCCGAGGCGCCGCGAAGTCGGCGAAACAGCGACTTCTTGGCACGCTTGCCCTGACGACGTTCAGCCCGCCCACGCCACCGAGACCCGGCGAGGGCGGGCTGAACGTCGTTCTGTTACCGTCCGAGCGAAGACGGAACAGGCGTGCTCAGGCGGGCGCCCGGGCGACGCGGCCCCGTTCGACCTGGAGAGGGACGGATTGCATGGCACTCAACCGTGATTTCATCGGGCGGAGCTTCCCGCCCAGCGAGCCGTACGAGGTCAGCCGGGTGAAGATCCGCGAGTTCGCGGACGCGATCGGCGACCCCAACCCGATCTACCGGGACCAGGAGGCGGCGAAGGCGGCCGGGTACCCCGACGTCATCGCGCCGCCCACCTTCCCGATCGTGGTGTCCCTCGGGAACGCCGGCCTCGCCGACCCCGAGCTCGGGCTGAACTACGCGATGGTCGTGCACGGCGAGCAGCGCTTCGAGTACACCCGCCCGCTCCGCGCCGGCGACGTCGTGACCTGCACCGCGACGATCACCGAGATCAAGTCGATCGGCAGCAACGAGAAGATGGTCGTCGAGACCGACGTGAAGACCGTCGAGGGCGAGCTGGTCTGCAAGTCCTACAACACGATCGTGGAGCGGGGGGCCTGATGACCGCCAACGTGAAGTACGCCGACGTCGAGGTCGGCACCGAGATCCCCGCGCAGACCTACAAGATCGACCGGGCGAACCTCGTCATGTACGCGGGCGCGTCCGGCGACTTCAACCCGATCCACTGGCGCGAGTCGTTCGCGAAGGCCGTCGGCCTCCCGGACGTGATCGCGCACGGCATGTACACGATGGCGCAGGGCGGCCGGTTCGTCACCGACTGGGCCGGCGACCCGGGCGCCGTCGTCGACTACGGGGTACGGTTCTCCTCTCCGGTCGTCGTCCCCGACGAGGGCGGCGCGACGCTGGAGATCAGCGGCAAGGTGGAGGAGAAGCTCGACGACAACAAGGTCGTCGTGGCGCTCACCGCCAGGTCGAACGACCAGAAGGTCCTCACCCGCGCCAAGGCGGTCGTCAAGCTCGCCTGACGAGCCGTGCCGCACCGGCCGGGGCCGCCCCGGCCGGTGCGGAGGCCGGGGGCACGTACGGGAGGGAAACACGACGTGGCGGTGTTCGCCGAAGACGTGAACCTGGCGGGATACACCACGCTGCGGCTGGGCGGCCCCGCCCGCCGCTTCGTCGAGGCGACGACCGAGGCGGAGCTGGTCGCCGCGGTCCGCGGGGCCGACGAGGAGGGCGAGCCCGTCCTCGTGCTCGGCGGCGGCAGCAACCTGGTCGTCTCCGACGACGGGTTCCCCGGCACCGTCGTGCACGTCGGCACCCGCGGCACCGAGCGCACCGCCGCCGAGGGCGGCCGTATCCTCGTCCGCGTCCAGGCCGGCGAGGACTGGGACCAGTTCGTCGCCCGCTGCGTCTCCGACGGCCTCGCCGGCGTCGAGTGCCTGTCCGGCATCCCCGGCCGCGTCGGCGCGACCCCGATCCAGAACGTCGGCGCCTACGGGCAGGACGTCAGCGAGACGATCGTCGAGGTCCGCGCCTACGACCGCGAGGCGGGCGCCGTCGTCACCCTCGACCGCGACGCCTGCGGCTTCACGTACCGGAACAGCGTCTTCAAGGGCAACGACCGCTACGTCGTCCTCGACGTGACGTACGCGCTCCACGAGGCCGAGGAGTCGCAGCCCATCGCCTACGCCGAACTGGCGCGCAAGCTCGGCGTCGAGCAGGGCGACCGCGTCACCCTCAAGGAGGCCCGCGACGCCGTCCTCGAACTGCGGCGCGGCAAGGGCATGGTGCTGGACCCGGCCGACCCCGACACCCGCAGCGCCGGATCGTTCTTCACCAACCCCATCCTCGACCCCGCGCGGCTCGCCGAACTCGAACGCCGCGTCGCCGAACGCCTCGGCCCGGACGCGGCGTTCCCCCGCTACCCGGAGAGCGGCGGCCGGATCAAGACGTCCGCCGCCTGGCTCATCGACCGCGCAGGCTTCTCCAAAGGCCACGCCCTCGGCCCCGCCCGCATCTCCACCAAGCACACGCTCGCCCTCACCAACCCGGGCGGCTGCACCACCGCCGACCTCCTCGCCCTGGCCCGCGAAGTCCGCGCCGGCGTCCACGACGCCTTCGGCGTGACCCTCGTCAACGAACCCGTCATGGTCGGCGTCACCCTCTAGGACGGCGCGGCCGCCGGATTCTTTCGGCGCATCCAGCCCGCCGAGGGGCATCGCCGCCCGGCGGAGCGGGAACCATGGGGGCAAGGGTCCTTGCCACCCGCGAGGCGCGTCGCGGAAGGGCCCGGACTGGAGTACGACCGTGGCCCTACCCGCCCCCCTCCCCCCGCCCCGGCGGGCACTCGGCGCCCGGCCCCAGTTGAGCGACGAGGCCGCCGCCCGCATCCGCGAGCTGATCCTGGACGGCCGGCTCCGGCCCGGCGACTACCTGCGGCTGGAACGGCTGGCCGTGCGGTTCGGCATCAGCGTCACACCCGTCCGGGAGGCGCTGAAGTCGCTGCGCAGCGAGGGCTTCGTCGTGCTGGAGCCGCGCCGCGGGTTCGTCGTCGCGCCGCTCTCCGAACGCGACGTCCGCGACCTGTTCTGGGTGCAGGCGGGCATCGCCGCCGAACTGACCGCCCGCGCCGCGCCCCGCATCGGCGCCGCCGCCCTCCGCGAGCTGGACGGCCTCCAGCGCGCGCTGGAACGTGCCATGGCCGCGCGCCGCCCCGACCTGATGGAGGAGTACGACCACCTCTTCCACCGGGAGATCAACCTGGCCGCCGACTCCCCGAAGCTCGCCTGGTCGCTCGCGACGGCCGCCCGGTACGTCCCGCGCGGGCTGTACCGGAGGCTGGACGACTGGCCTGGCCTCGCCGTCCGCGACCACGCGCGGATCCTCGCGGCGCTCCGGGACGGGGACGGGCGGACGGCCGCCGCCGAGATGCGCGGCCACATCGTGCGCACCGGGGAACTGCTGACCGCGCACCTCGAACGCCGCGGCCTGTGGCGCCCGCCGGACCACTAACTTGGACGGCATGAGCCCGAGGATGAGCGCCGCGGAACGCCGCGAGCTCGCGGTGCGGGCCGCGATGGCCGAGTTCGCCCACGGCGGCTACGACGGCACGTCCACCTGGACGATCGCCCGGCGGATCGGCGTCTCCCAGCCCTACATGTTCCGGCTCTTCCCGTCCAAGCACGACCTGTTCCTCGCCGCCGCCGAACGCTGCTTCGACGACATCGAGGACGTCCTGCGGAAGGCCGCCGGCGGGCTGCGCGGCGGCGAGGCGATGGCCGCGATGACCGAGGCGTGCGCCCGCCTGCCGAGCGACGCGCCCACGCTGCCGCGTCTCCAGCTCAAGATCTACGCGATCGCCGTGCGGGACGAGGACGTCCGCAGGCTCGGCGGCGCCCGCTGGGCCCGGCTGTGGCGCGTCGTCAGCGACCTCTCCGGCGAACCGCCCGAGGAGGTCGCCCGGTTCCTCGCCGCCGGCCTGCTCGCGAACGTCCAGGCCGCCTTCGGCGCCCCCACCGGCCCCGACCTGCCCCGCGCGGCGGCGCTGTGGGCGGAGAACCTGCGCGGCGCGGAGGCCGCCGACCGCCCCGCCGGACCGGACCGCTAGCCGCCGGCTAGCCCGCGAGCCACGCGTCGACCCCCGCCAGGAGGCGCTTGCGGACGTCGTCGGGGGCGGCCGACGCCCTGATCGACTGCCGGGCCAGCTCCGCCAGCTCGGCGTCGGAGAACCCGTGCTCGGTGCGGGCCAGCTCGTACTGGCGGGCCAGCCGCGACCCGAACAGCAGCGGGTCGTCCGCGCCCAGCGCGATCGACGCGCCCGCCTCGAACAGCCGCCGCACCGGGACGTCCGACGCCGTCGCCGCCACCCCGAGGCCCACGTTCGACGCCGGGCACACCTCCAGCGCCACGCCCCGGTCGATGATCGCCTCCAGCAGCCGCGGGTCCTCCACGGCGCGGACGCCGTGCCCGATCCGGTCGGCGCCCAGCGTCTCCAGGCACTCCCGGACGCTCGCCGGGCCGAGCAGCTCGCCGCCGTGCGGGTCCGACAGCAGCCCGCCGCGCTTGGCGATCCGGAACGCGCCCTCGAAGTCGTAGGCGCGGCCGCGCCGCTCGTCGTTGGACAGCCCGAACCCGACCACGCCCCGGCCGGCGTACCGGACGGCGAGGCGCGCGAGCGTCTTGGCGTCCAGCGGATGCCGGGTCCGGTTCGCCGCGATCACCACGCCGATGCCGACGCCGGACGCCTCCGACGCCTCCCGCGCCGCGTCCAGCACCAGCTCCACGGTCGGGGTCAGCCCGCCGAACTTCGACGCGTAGCCGCTCGGATCGACCTGGATCTCCAGCCAGCCCGACCCCTCCGCCGCCTCGTCCTCCGCGGTCTCGTGCAGCAGCCGGCGCAGGTCGCCGGGCGTCTGCAGCACCGAGCGCGCGATGTCGTACAGGCGCTGGAACCGGAACCAGCCCCGCTCGTCGGTCGCGTGCAGCTTGGGCGGCCAGTCCTCGACGAGGGCGTCCGGCAGGTGGACGCCGTGCTCGCCGGCCAGCTCCACCATCGTGGAGTGCCGCATCGACCCGGTGAAGTGCAGATGCAGGTGCGCCTTCGGGAGCAGGGCCACGTCCCGGCGGACGGAGCCGCGCGCGGCGGCGGGCTCGCGGTCGTCCGGCGGGGAGCAGCGCTGGGCCGGACGGGCTGAAACGGTACTGGCCTCCATGACCCAATGCTGCCGGATCGGCGGCCCGGCCGAATCCTCGTACGCGCAGGATCACCACACCGGACTACCTCGCATGACACGCGGTGGCCATCCGCCCCATGGCACCTCGGAAAAAACTTCGGAACCGCGTGCAACCCCCTCCGGGCACCGTGCGTATACGAGGGGCGCCAGAGAGATACGGGCCATCCCCGCAGACGACCCCCGCAGAGAGGGAACACCATGATCACGCTGAAGGCCGCCTTGATCGCCGCGTCCGCCGTCGGGACCGTCGCCGTCGGCGGCGGCGCGACCTGGGCGATGACCGGCACCCACCACGAGGCGGGCCTCCAGTCGAACGGCGCCAAGGTCCCCGCCGCCGCGCGCCAGGCCCCGGCCCCGGCGCCCAAGACGCTCCCGACGTGCCTCCCGGCCAAGGGCGACCTGCCCGGGACCGGCCTGCCCGGGACCGGCCTGCCCGAGGCGAAGCTGCCGGAGGCGAAGCTCCCCGAGACCGGCGCGAAGAAGCAGGTCGAGGGGCAGCTCAAGCAGAACCCCGTCACCAAGGACCTGCCCGAGACCGGCATCCCCGCCCAGGACCTCCCGAAGGCCGGCCTGCCGAAGGCCGGCCTGCCCAAGACCGACGTGCCCGCGAACCTCAAGGGCAAGGTCCCGGCGGACCTGCCGGCCTGCGCGCCGTCCCCGGACCTGAAGAAGAGCGCACCGGCGGCCGCGCCGTCCGCGCGCGTCCCCGCCAAGCCGGGCCTGCCCGCCGTGCCGGAGCTCGACTGCAGCAAGCTGCGGCCCGCGGTCAAGGTCGGCGGCGCGGTCGAGAAGGCCGTCATGCTGCCGAAGGGCCTGCGCTACGCGTCCACCGTCCCCGGCTCCGCCGACCTGCGCAAGCGCGAGGTCTGCGCGGTCGTCCAGAAGTGGACCGGCAAGGCCGGCCGGTGGCTCACCGTCGAAACGCTGAAGACGCCCTCCGGCATGACGCAGAATCAGCTCCGGCAGGCCCTGCGGCTGCCCGAGGGCGGCACCCCGGTGACCGTGGCGGGCGCCGCCGGCTGGCAGGCCCCGAACGGGGGCGGCGTGCTGCTGTTCGACCCGAACGGCTACTCGCTGCTCGTCAACGGCAGCCCCGTCCTCGCCGGCGGGCTGCAGGACGTGGCCACCGCGCTGCGGCAGGCGCGCTGACGGCGCGGGCGGGCGGCTCCGGCGCGGGGGCCGCCCGCCCTCGGCAGCAAACGAACCGGAACCGCACCAGCCGGGACGGAGCACAGTGGGGCGTCGAGACGACGAGTCGTTCGTGGAGTTCGTGGCGGCACGCGGCGATGCCCTGCTGCGCACCGCGTCGCTGATGTGCGGGGCCCGGCAGGACGCCGAGGACATCCTGCAGACCGCACTGGAGAAGGCCTACCGGCACTGGGGGCGGCTGGAGGCGGGCAGCGACCCGGAACCCTACGTCCGCCGCATCCTGGTCAACCTCGTGATCAGCCGGGCCCGCCGCTGGAAGGTGCTCCGGGAGATCCACATGGCGCGGCTCCCGGAGACGCCGTCCGCGTCGCCGAACCACGCCGTCGAGCTGCGCGGGACGCTCATGGACGAGCTGCGCAGGCTCGGCCCGCGGCAGCGCGCGGTCCTGGTCCTGCGCTTCTGGGAGGACCTCTCGGAGGCGGAGACGGCGCAGGCGCTCGGCTGCTCGGTCGGCACGGTCAAGAGCCAGGCGTCCCGGGGGCTCGCCAGGCTCCGGGAGCGCCTCGACACGAACCTGGCGCCACTGGGGAGATGAGCGATGGACCTGGAGAGCGAACTGCGCAAGGCCATGGCCGAGCGCGTGGCCGGGACGTCCGCGCCGCCGTCGCTCGTCGCCGACGTCAAGCGGCGGCACCGGCGCCGGAAGGCCCGGCTGCACGCCGCCGCGGGCGCGGCCGCCGCATCCGTCGCCGCGCTCGCCCTCGTGCCCGCCTACCAGTCGTTCCGGGCCACACCGGTCGGGAACTCCGCGACGGCGCGCCCCACCGCGTCCGTCCCGGCGTCCCGGCCGCCGGAGCGACCTCCCGCCGCGGGCCTCCCCGCGTCCCCGCCGTCCAAGGGGAGGCCCGGGGCGGGAGCCCCCTCGGAGCCGGCGGCGCACCCGTCGTCCGGCGCCGGGACGGAACCGAGCGGCCCCGGCGCGGGCGGCGCCGCCGGCGCGCTGCCGGACTGGATCACCTACATCCCGGGCGGCCTCACCGCCACCGGTCCGTGCCGCGTGGCCCGCGACGCCGGACGCGAGACGACGACGTGCGCCTGGCGCGGCGACACCGGATGGGTGGAGATCGCCCTGGTCAAGGGCGGCGGGCTGACCGGCCCGCGCGATCTCATGCGGACACCGGGCGTTCCCGGCCACACTTCCGTGCGGGGGATCCCCGCCCTGACCGGCGACCGGCCGGACTCGGCGCGCCAGATCTCGTGGCTGGCGCGGCCCGGGGTCGGCGTCACCGTGACCGCGAAGGGATCGGCCAAGGACCGGATCATGCGCATCGCCGAAGGAGTGCGCCCCTGAGACCCCGCCCCGGCGGGACGTTCCACGGCGGAAGAGGGGCCGCCGCGGGCCGTCCCTCCGGGGCACTCCGGGACGGGGCCGGGCATGCCCCGTCCATAGAGAACCGGCCCCGGGCAGTGTGCGGCCCGGGGCCGGTTCTCATGCGCGTTTCATGCGCGCGGACG
>NZ_JBIQHY010000045.1:0-27122 GCF_044508335.1 Actinomadura sp. | reverse complement strand
GCGCGCGGACGGTCAGCTCGCCTCGGACAGCAGCTTGGCGACCCGCGAGACGCCCTCGGCGAGGTCGTCGTCGCCCAGCGCGTACGACATGCGGAAGTAGCCGGGCGTGCCGAACGCCTCACCCGGCACCAGCGCGACCTCCGCCTCGTCCAGGATCAGCGACGCCAGCTCCACCGATGTCTCCGGGCGCTTGCCGCGCAGCTCCTTGCCCAGCAGCGCCTTCACCGACGGGTAGGCGTAGAACGCGCCCTCCGGCTCGGGGCACACGACCCCGGGGATCTCGTTCAGCATCTTCACGATCGTCCGGCGGCGCCGGTCGAACGCCTTGCGCATCTCCGCCACCGCCGACAGGTCGCCGGACACCGCGGCGAGCGCGGCGGCCTGCGACACGTTCGCCACGTTGGACGTCGCGTGCGACTGGAGGTTCTGCGCGGCCTTCACCACGTCCGCCGGGCCGATCAGCCAGCCCACCCGCCAGCCCGTCATCGCGTACGTCTTCGCGACGCCGTTCAGGACGAGCGTCCGGTCGGCCAGCTCGGGCACCACGACCGGCATCGAGTGGAACTCGGCGTCCCCGTACACGAGGTGCTCGTAGATCTCGTCGGTGACGACCCAGAGGCCGTGCTCGTCGGCCCAGCGCCCGATGGCCTCGATCTCGTCGCGCGAGTACACGGCGCCGGTCGGGTTGGACGGCGACACGAACAGCAGCACCTTCGTCCGGCCGGTGCGGGCCGCCTCCAGCTGCTCGACGCTCACCTTGTAGCCGGTGGTCTCGTCGGCGACGACGTCGACGGGGACGCCGCCCGCCAGCTTGATCGACTCGGGGTAGGTCGTCCAGTACGGGGTCGGGACGAGCACCTCGTCGCCCGGGTCGAGCAGCGCCGCGAACGCCTCGTACACCGCCTGCTTGCCCCCGTTGGTCACCAGGACCTGGTTCGCCTCCACCGAGTAGCCCGAGTCGCGCCGGGTCTTCTCCGCGATGGCGGCGCGCAGCTCGGGCAGCCCGCCCGCCGGCGTGTACTTGTGGAAACGCGGCACCCTGCAGGCGGCGACCGCCGCCTCGACGATGTAGTCCGGAGTCGGGAAGTCGGGCTCGCCCGCGCCGAACCCGATGACCGGGCGGCCCGCCGCCTTCAGCGCCTTGGCCTTGGCGTCGACGGCCAGCGTGGCGGACTCGGATATCGCGGCGATGCGCTTGGAGATGCGAGGACGGTCAGTGCTCATGCCCCCATCGTTCCAGATCGCCGTTCACGACCCGAGCGATATATCCGCGGCCGAGCGGAGCCCGTCCAGGTAGACGGGGGTGGGCGGGGGCCGCAGGACGGCCCGCCGGATCGGCTTCGCCGCCGCACCGTGGACGATCCGTGGGTATCGGTTCGACGCGGGGCCGTCGGCCACGTAGACTCACCCTCCAAGTGACGCGTCACCGGTATACGAGCCTGTCCGCACGCGGGCATGCAGCGCGAGGCCGTAAGCTGGGACCCGGCACCGTCCCGGCCCCGTGGCCGGGTGTTCTCCTTAGCCGGAGAATGAAGGGCAGTGGCTCAATTGGTAGAGCTCCGGTCTCCAAAACCGGCGGTTGGGGGTTCGAGTCCCTCCTGCCCTGCGAGGTGCGGTGCGCGCACCCGTGCCGGTCGCGTCACGGCGGGCGCCGCGGCGGGCCGCGGCACGGGCCGCGCGGCAACCACGTGGTGGTTGGATCACGACCTATGAGGTGAACGGCGGCAAATGGCGACTGAGACTCGCGACGAGCCCGAGGCCAAGGATGAAGGCAAGGGCAAGGGCAGGAAGAAGTCCCCGTCCAGGCGGACCTCGCCCGTGCTGTTCGTGCGCCAGGTCATCGCCGAGCTGCGCAAGGTCATCTGGCCCACGCGGCGCGAACTGATCACCTACACGACCGCCGCGCTGGTGTTCGTGCTGATCATGGTCGGGATCGTCTCCGGCTTCGACTACGGGCTGCAGAAGGGCGTCTACGCCATCTTCGGCTGACGCCGCGGCCGCCCGGCCGGCGGCCCGCCGCACCCTTGCAAGTCCATCACCGCAGACCGAGAGAAAGAGTCACCGTGTCCGAGCCCTCACAGCCCTACGACGAGGCCGTTGAAGAGGCCCAGTCCGCTGCGGCTGCTGCGGCCGACCAGGCGGCCGAGCCCGCCGACGAGACGGCCGAGGCGGTCGTCTCCGCCGGCGACGCCGAGCCGGCGGACACGAAGCTGGAGGGCGAGGGCGTCCCGGGCGACGCCGCCGAGGGCGCCGCCGACCTGGCCGACGCCGTCGAAGGCGAGGACGAGGAGGAGGCCGAGCCCGAGCAGCCGGCCGACCCGTACGCCGACTTCAAGATGCAGCTCCGCCTCCAGCCGGGCGACTGGTACGTCGTGCACTCCTACGCGGGCTACGAGAACCGGGTCAAGACCAACATCGAGACCCGCACCCAGACCCTCAACATGGAGGACTACATCTTCCAGATCGAGGTCCCGCAGCACGAGGTGACCGAGATCAAGCAGGGCAAGCGGCAGAAGGTCAACGAGAAGGTCCTGCCGGGCTACATCCTCGTCCGGATGGAGCTGACCGACGAGTCCTGGGCCGCCGTCCGCAACACCCCGGGCGTCACCGGGTTCGTGGGCCTGCTGAACAAGCCGTCCCCGCTGAGCCTGGACGAGGTCGCCAACCTGCTGGCGCCCGAGCCCGAGGAGGGCGCCGCCAAGACCGCCAAGACGGAGGCGAAGGCCCCGGCCGCCGTCGACTTCGAGGTCGGCGAGTCCGTCACCGTCATGGACGGCCCGTTCGCCACCCTCCCCGCGACCGTCAACGAGATCAACGCCGAGCAGCAGAAGCTGAAGGTCCTGGTGTCGATCTTCGGGAGGGAGACTCCGGTCGAGCTGAGCTTCAACCAGGTCTCCAAGATCTGACCGAGCCGCTCCTGACAGGCCGTATCCTGGACGGGTTGTCCCTGCGGACGCGGGGATGGTCCAGTGCTCGCCTCGATCTTCGAGAGCGGGGCACTGGTGGGCCCCGCGCATGGGGGATGGTCCAAGTCGCCGCGCTCGTCAAGGTGCGGCTGCAGCGCTCCCCGCGCACGCGGGGCCGAGGCAACAAGGGTCCCAACACGGCGGTTATGTTCCGCCCGCCGTGTTGCCCGGACGTCCGGGAGTCGGGACCGCAGTGAAACGGAACACCGAGGGAAAGGCATGCCTCCCAAGAAGAAGATCGCGGCCTTGGTGAAGGTCCAGCTGCAGGCCGGGCAGGCGACGCCGGCGCCGCCCGTCGGTACGGCGCTCGGCCCGCACGGCGTCAACATCATGGACTTCTGCAAGCAGTACAACGCTGCCACGGAGTCCCAGCGCGGCAACGTCATCCCCGTAGAGATCACCATCTACGAGGACCGGTCGTTCAGCTTCATCACGAAGACCCCGCCGGCCGCGCAGCTGATCCTGAAGGCCGCGGGCGTGGAGAAGGGCAGCGGCGAGCCGCACAAGAACAAGGTCGGCTCGGTGACCCGCGACCAGATCCGCGAGATCGCCACGACCAAGATGCCCGACCTGAACGCCAAGGACCTGGACGCCGCCGAGAAGATCGTCGCCGGCACCGCGCGTTCGATGGGCATCGACGTCAAGTAGCACCCACCTGTGGGAGGGCCGGCGCCGGCCCGCACCACGAGTTCCTGGAGGAACGCACATGAAGCGCAGCAAGGGCTACCGCGCCGCGGCGGAGAAGATCGACCGCGATCGGCTGTACAGCCCGGCCGAGGCCGTGAAGCTCGCCAAGGAGACCGCGGTCACCAAGTTCGACGCGACCGTCGAGGTCGCGCTGCGGCTCGGCGTCGACCCGCGCAAGGCCGACCAGATGGTGCGCGGCACCGTCAACCTGCCGCACGGCACCGGCAAGACCGCCCGCGTGCTGGTCTTCGCCGTCGGCGCCAAGGCGCAGGAGGCGGAGGCCGCGGGCGCCGACCTGGTCGGCTCGGACGACCTGATCGAACGGATCCAGGGCGGCTTCCTGGACTTCGACGCGGTCGTCGCCACGCCGGACCAGATGGGCAAGGTCGGGCGGCTCGGCCGGATCCTCGGCCCGCGCGGCCTGATGCCGAACCCGAAGACCGGCACGGTCACCATGGACGTGGCCAAGGCCGTGACCGACATCAAGGGCGGCAAGATCGAGTTCCGCGTCGACCGGCACGCGAACCTGCACTTCATCATCGGCAAGGCGTCCTTCGACGAGCGCCAGCTGGTGGAGAACTACGCGGCGGCGATCGACGAGATCCAGCGGCTCAAGCCGTCCGCCGCGAAGGGCCGGTACGTGAAGAAGGCGTCCCTGACGACCTCGATGGGCCCGAGCATCCCGGTGGACCCGAACGCGGTCCGCAACCTGACGGCGGAGCTCGAAACCGCCTGATCGCCTCACCGGAAGGGCGTCCCCGCGGCGGCGGGGGCGCCCTTCCGCCTTCCCGCCCGGCCGCTCCGTCCCGCCCGGCCGCTCCGTCCCGCCCGGCCGCTCCGTCCCACCCGGCGGTACCGGCGGCCCCGGCCCGCCGGGCCGGCGGTACATTCGCCCGCGTGGCGAGGAGGGCGATGCGACGGCTTCATGACGTGCTCGACGCCGCGGCGGCGGACGCGCCCGGCGCCCCGGCCCTGTCGGTGGACGGCACGACGTGGACGTTCGGGGAACTGCGCGGCAGGGCGGACGCGCTGAGCGCCTTCCTCTCGGCGCGCTGCCCGCGCGGCGCGCGGGTCGCGCTGCTGGCGCACAACCGCCCGGAGTACGTGGCCGCCTACTACGGGGTTCCGCGCGGCGGCCGGATCCTGGTGCCGCTCAACCAGCGGCTGCATCCCCGGGAATGGGCGGACCAGATCGCCCGCAGCGGCGCCGAGCTCGTCCTCGGAGAGCCGGACCTCCTCGCCCGCCTCGCCGCCGAGGGCGGCCTGCCGCCGGACCGCCCGTCCCTGACCGGCATCACCGACCTGCCCTGGGACGGCCCGGCGCCGGAGTCGGAGTCGGACCCGTCCGACGTCGCATGGCTGCTGTTCACCAGCGGCACGACGGGCCGCCCCAAGGGGGTGCGGCTCACGCACGGGAACCTGCTCGCGGGCCTCGACGCCTCCGCGCACGGCCGCCCGGTGCGGGCGACCGACGTGTTCTGCACGCCGTTCCCGCTCTGCCATGTGGCGGGCTACCAGGTCATGCTGCACCACCTGTTCCGCCGCCACGCCGTCGTGCTGCGCAGGTTCACCCCGTCCGCCCTGGTCGCGGCGGCGCGCAGGCACGGGGTGACGGGCCTGTCGCTGGCGCCGACGATGCTGGAGGACCTCCTCGCGCTTGACCCGGCGGAGCTGGACGTCCTGCGCGGCACCCTCCGCGTGGTCTACTACGGCTCGGCCCCGATGCCGGTCCCGCTGCTGCGCCGCGCCGCCGAGACGCTCGGCTGCGACTTCAACCAGGGCTTCGGCATGACAGAGCTGTCCGGCAACGCGACCTTCCTCTCCCCGGACGACCACCGCGCCGCCCTCACGACGCGGCCCGGGCTGGCGGCTTCGGCGGGACGCCCCGCCGGAGGCGTCGAGATCGCGATCCTGGACGAGGAGGGGGCGCTCCTCCCGCCCGGCGCGCTGGGCGAGGTCGGCGTCCGCGGCCCGCAGGTCACGACCGGCTACTGGGACGATCCGGCCGCGACGGCCGGCGCGTTCGCCGGCGGCTGGTTCCGCACCGGCGACGCCGGCCGCGTCGACGAGGACGGCTATCTCTACCTGGTCGACCGCCTCAAGGACGTGATCATCACCGGCGGCGAGAACGTCTCCTCGCGCGAGGTGGAGGACGTCCTGCGCACGGTCCCCGGCGTCGCCGAGGTCGCCGTCGTCGGCCTGCCCGACCCGCGCTGGGGCCAGACGGTCTGCGCCGTGGTCGTCCCCGACGGCGCCCGCCCGGCCGAGCGGGACCTGATCGCCGCGTGCCGCGCCCGCCTCGCCGGCTTCAAGACGCCCCGCCGCATCGAGTACGCCGACGCGCTGCCGCGCACCGGCACCGGCAAGATCCAGAAGTCCGCCCTCCGCGCCCGCCTGCGTGCCGGGCGACCGGGCTAGCACGGAACGCGGCGGATACAAACATCGCAGTCCGGATCCGGACAATCCGTTCCCTGGTTGCTTTGTTACCTGCGGGGAACTTGGTGTTGAATTGTCCTCGTGAAGCGTCGTACCGACCGGGCCATCGCCATCTCCGCCGTGGCGGCGGTGGCCGTCGTGCCCACGGCGATCCTGATGGTCGTCAAGGTCGGCGGTGACTCCGCCAAGGACGCGGGGGACATGCCCCCGGCCGCGGCCATGGCCCAGCAGGACGGGGCCAACCCGAACGGCTCGACGGCCGGCACCGTCACGCCGGGCGCGCCCGCCGCGCCGGGCGGCCCCGCGGGCGCCACTCCCGGACCCGGCGCACCGGGCGCCGGCGCCGGCGGCGCGCACGGCCTGCCCACCGCACCGCCCCAGCCCGGTCCCAGCCTGCACTCCTTCACCCGCAAGACGGACATGAAGGTCACGATCGGGTCGAACGGCGACTACCAGCACGCCGTGGAGACGGCCTCGTTCACCCTGTGGCCGAAGTTCGCGATGAGCGCCACCGGCGTCACGACGACGGTGCAGAACGGCGAGGAGAGCAAGGTCACCCAGAAGGTGATCGTCAGCGGCACCACCCTGAAGGGCTTCGACGGGGAGAAGTGGACGCAGTCCACGCTCACCGCGGCCCAGCTGGGCAAGCTGCAGAACGACTCCGACCCCCGGCAGTTCACGTTCATGATCGGGACGCTGCCCGGGATGACCGCGAGCGAGCCGGACGCGTCCGGCAAGACCCACTTCTCGGCGCAGGCGCTGATGGGCAGCGTCTACGCGCTGCTCCCGCAGGACGCGGCGACCCGCTTCCGCACCTGGATCCCCGACTCCACCGGCTGCGGGCTCGACCTGTGGGCCGACAGCAAGGCCCGCCCCACCTCGATCCAGCTGAACGCGCAGGCCCCCGGCGCCGGGTTCGACGGCTCGATGACCTTCGCCTCCTACCGCTGAGCCGGCCCCCGCGCGCCGCCGTCCGGCAGTGCGCGGGCTACGCCGATGGTCGTACCGGCCGGGCGCCCATTCGTACCACCGGGGGATGCCCCTGATGTTGGCGCCCCGGAACACTGGGAACACCAGAAGGGCGACAAGGGAGGCTCAACCCTCATGAACCGACGACTCGTGGTGGCGGTCGGCGGCACCGCCGTGGGTGCCGCGCTCGTCCTGTCCGGATGCAACGGGGACGGGTCGGCGAACACGGAGAACATGAAGCTCAGCGCCGCGCAGGCGCTGGCCAAGACGTCCCAGAAGGCGGAGAAGGCCGACACGTTCAAGGCCGACCTCACCGTCGCGGGCACCGGCGGGGACGGCGCCGGCAAGATCCACGCCGACGGCCAGTTCCAGCTGCGCCCGTCGCTGAAGTTCAGCGCGAAGCTGGACGAGTTCAGCCGGAACGGGCAGAGCGTGCCGGGCGCCAAGGGCCAGGCCGTCTTCACCGACAACGTCCTCTACGCGAAGGTCCCGCAGCTCGCCCAGTTCGTCAGCAACGGCAAGCCGTGGGTGCGGATCGACGTGAACCGGGTCGCGCAGCGCACCGGGTTCGACGTCCAGGGCCTGGTCGGCCAGGTGCAGAAGGTGGATCCGGCCGAGCAGACGAAGATGTTCACCGGCTCCAAGGACGCCCGCCGGGTCGGCGCCGAGAAGGTCGACGGCGTGCAGACGGTCCACTACACCGGCACGGTCACCGTGCAGGACGCGCTGAACCGCCTCGACCCCGAGGCGCGCGCCAAGGTGAGCAAGTGGCTGCCGAAGGACCGCGGCAACGCCAAGATCAACTTCGACCTGTGGGCGGACGGCGACAACCTGCCCCGCAAGATCGTCTCGAAGACGAACGGGACGCAGGGCGAGAGCGGCTCGGTGACCGTGCTCTACAGCCACTACGGCGAGTCGTTCACCGTGAACCCGCCGCCGTCCGACCAGGTGGGCCAGTTGACCCTCGGCGCGCTCCTCGGCGGCGACTGAGCGCGGCGCGCCGGCCGGAGCGGTGGAACCGAGTGGGGCGGCGCCGCGTCTGATCGGTCGTCCGGCCCGTGCGTGTCCGGCCCGCGCGCCCGGGCGACCAGACGCAAGAAGGAGAACCCCCACGATGATCCGCCGTTTCGCCGCCGGTACGGCGCTGGCCACCGGCCTCGCCCTGTCCCTGACCGGCTGCCTCGGAGACGCCGGCAAGAAGGTGGACGAGGCCGGCAAGAACATCAAGATGACGGCCGCGCAGGTGCTCGGCAAGGCCGCGGAGAAGACCGGCCAGATCGACTCGTTCAAGGCCGATCTGGCGATGCGGACCTCCGGCGCGGCCGGCGGCGACATGACGATGAACGGCACCATGCAGTACCGGACGAAGCCCGACGTCGCCTACAGCATGAACTTCACCGACATGACCATCGGGGGCAAGTCGGTGGGCGCCATGGAGCAGCGCCTGGTGGGCGGCAACATGTACATGAAGATGCCGGTGCTGTCGCAGCTGCCGGGCGGCGGGTCGCGCAAGCCCTGGATCAAGATCTCGCTGGACGAGCTGAGCCGGAAGTCCGGCATGAACATCGACGAGATGCTGCAGCAGTCCCGCCAGATGGACCCGGTGCAGAACACCAAGATGCTGACCGCGTCCAAGGACGCGCGCGAGGTCGGCGAGGAGACGATCGACGGCGTCAAGACGACGCACTACACCGGCACCTACCGGATGGAGGACGCGATCGCCAAGCTGCCTCCGAAGCAGCAGGAGGCGTACCGCAAGACGCTCGGCCAGATGGGCTTGGACAACATGCACTTCGACCTCTGGGTGGACGGGCAGCAGCTGCCCCGCAAGATGACGATGAACGCCCCCCAGGGCGCCGAGGGCGACCTGACCGTGACGACGAAGTACCGCGACTTCGGCAAGCCGGTGCAGATCGTGGCCCCGCCGGCGAGCCAGGTCGCCGACTTCGGCGAGCTGATGAGCGGGCTCGGCTCCGGGGTGCCGCGCACCTGACCCGGGCACCGGCCGGACGATGGAGGGGCCGCGCACCCGCGAGGTGCGCGGCCCCTCCGCCGTTCCGCCGATTTGGTAAGTGCGATCGCGAGCACGTACTCTGTTCGATGCCGAAGACCGCCGGTCGTCGCCTCTGCGAGGCGACCGAAGGACCCGACTCCGTCGGGCGGCCTGCGTAGGCGAGACGAGAGCTTCCGCATGGCCTCCGTGCCGTGCCTGGACGCCCCGTGCGCCTGCGCCGGGGCGTTTTTTGGTGGATCGGCGCCCCTCTCCCGCATCGCGCGGACGGGCGCGGATCGGACCACCCAGGTAATCGGAAGGAGGGCTATGGCCAAGCCCCACAAGGACGCGGCGATCGCCGAGCTCAAGAACGAGTTCGAGAGCTCCAGCGGCGCCGTGCTGACCGAGTACCGCGGGCTCAGCGTCGCGCAGGTCAAGGAGCTGCGCGACAACCTCGGCGAGAACGCGCGGTTCCGCGTGGTGAAGAACACGCTGACCAAGCGCGCCGCGAACGAGGCCGGCGTCGACGAGCGGTTCCGCGACCTGCTCGTAGGCCCGTCGGCCATCGCGTTCGTGCGCGGCGACGTGGTCGAGGCCGCCAAGGGCCTGCGCGACTTCGCCAAGGCGAACCCGATGCTGGTGATCAAGGGCGGATTCATCGACGGTCAGGCGATGGACGCCGCCGAGATCACCAAGCTGGCGGACCTCGAGTCGCGCGAGGTCCTGCTCGCCAAGCTGGCCGGTGCGATGAAGGGCTCGATGGCGAACGCCGCCGCGCTGTTCAACGCCCTGCCGACGCAGGCGGCCCAGCTCGCCGAGGCGCTGCGCGCCAAGCGCGAGTCCGGCGGCGAGGCCGCCGACGCGCCCGCCGCCGAGTAGGCACACCCGCGGTTCCCGTACACCCGAGATTTCAAGCCATAGCGGAGGAAACATCATGGCGAAGCTCAGCACCGACGAGCTGCTCGACGCTTTCAAGGAGATGACCCTTCTCGAGCTCTCCGAGTTCGTGAAGCAGTTCGAAGAGGTCTTCGACGTCAAGGCCGCCGCGCCCGTCGCGGCCGTGGCCGCCGCGCCGGGCGCCCCCGCGGCCGGCGGCGGCGAGGAGGCCGCCGCGCAGGACGAGTTCGACGTCATCCTCGAGGGTGCCGGCGACAAGAAGATCCAGGTCATCAAGGAGGTCCGCGCGCTGACGAGCCTCGGCCTCAAGGAGGCCAAGGACCTGGTCGACAGCGCGCCGAAGCCGCTGCTGGAGAAGGTCAACAAGGAGACCGCCGACAAGGCCAAGGAGGCCCTGGAGAAGGCCGGCGCCTCGGTCACCGTCAAGTAGGACGCTCCAGAGCTCCGGAGCCCGCGGCTCCACCGCTCTCCAAGGAGGCGGTCATCCCTTCGGGGGTGGCCGCCTCCTTCGCGTCCGCGCCGGAGTGCTCAAGCCCGCTCAGCCGGCGGCCGGTTTCCTGTGCGGGAGTGATAAAGGTCCGCGGAAAAGCGTGTGCCGCGGCGGGTTGTGTGGTCATCGGCGGGCGGCGTACCGTCCCGTTCTGACGCTGTGGTCACACTGGGCGGCTCCCGTCCCCGCCGCCCGGCCCGCCGGACGGCGGCCGGACCCGGTCTTGAGGCGCTGGTTCTTGGACCACTAGTCTCACAGGCGTCGTAAGTAACGATTGTCTTACGACGTCGCATTTAGCCGCTGATCTGGATCGGAACCCCTTCCATTTGGACGGCGGGCCGCTACGGTAGTGAAACCCGGCGCGGCTACCGGACGGTAGCAACACGGCGGACACGCCGTGTGACGACAGCAAGAGCCTGAGTGCTACTCGCTCATTGGTTCGGGATTCCCCCGGCCTGGACGAAAGGTGACGAGTGGGCGTCGAGATCAGAGTCGAGGGCCTGACGAAGTCCTTCGGCCGCCAGGTGATCTGGCAGGACGTGTCGCTGACCATTCCCGCAGGTGAGATCTCCGTTCTTCTGGGCCCGTCCGGTACCGGCAAGTCGGTCTTCCTGAAGTCGCTCGTCGGGCTGCTCAAGCCCGACCGGGGGCACATCTGGATCGGCGACAGGGACCTCCCCTACCTCCCCGAGTCGCAGCTCTACGAGACCCGCAAGCTGTTCGGCGTCCTGTTCCAGGACGGCGCGCTCTTCGGCTCGATGAACCTGTTCGACAACATCGCCTTCCCGCTGCGCGAGCACACCAAGAAGTCCGAGTCCGAGATCAAGCGCATCGTGCTCGAGAAGATGGAGATGGTCGGTCTCCTCGGCGCCGAGCACAAGCTCCCCGGTGAGATCTCCGGCGGTATGAAGAAGCGCGCCGGCCTCGCCCGCGCGCTCGTGCTGGACCCCGAGATCCTCCTGGTGGACGAGCCGGACTCCGGCCTCGACCCGGTCCGCACCGCGTTCCTTAACCAGGTGTTCATCGACCTGAACGCGCAGATCGGCGCGACGTTCCTCATCGTCACCCACGACATCAACACGGCGCGGACCGTCCCGGACAACATCGGCCTGCTGTACCAGCGCAACCTCGCCATGTTCGGGCCCCGGGAGATGCTGCTGTCCAGCGAGGAGCCGGTCGTCCGGCAGTTCCTCAACGCCAGCAAGGTCGGCCCGATCGGCATGTCGGAGGAGAAGGACGCCTCCGAGCTGGAGGCCGAGGCGAAGATGGGCCTGGACGCCGGGAAGCTGCCGCCCATCCCGCCGCAGCAGATGCCGAGCAACGGGATGATCCGGGCCGGCATGCACGCGCCCGGCGCGTGGTGCGCCGCGCACGGCGTCACCCCGCCGCCCGGCTCGTTCATCGACGACCTCGGCCGCAACTGGGTGGAGGAGTGGCCGCGGTACGTGGCGTCCATGACGCCGGTCGGCGCTCCCCCGCAGGGC
The DNA here is from genome assembly GCF_044508335.1 of Actinomadura sp. Taxonomy (NCBI): domain Bacteria; kingdom Bacillati; phylum Actinomycetota; class Actinomycetes; order Streptosporangiales; family Thermomonosporaceae; genus Actinomadura; species Actinomadura sp. Next base: position 15,200 of record NZ_JBIQHY010000045.1, on the reverse strand, counting down.
GGCCCCGGCGGACCGCCGCCCGGCCCGCCCCCCGGCGGCTCCGGCGGCCAGTTCCCCGGCAACCCGCCGCCCGGCCGGCACGCGGGCGGTGCGAAGTACTGATGTCCACTCCTCAGGAATCCGGCATCGGCGCGGGCCGGCGAGAGGGGAAGGGCGGCGGCTCGGCGGCGACGTTCCGCAAGGTCGGGGACGGCGCGGCGAACGTGCTCGTCAAGGAGCCCGGACGGTTCTTCGCCCTGTGCCTCGACACCGCCCGCGCGACGTTCCAGTGGCCGTTCCAGTGGCGCGAGTTCGTCCAGCAGGCCTGGTTCATCGTCAGCGTCACCGTCGTCCCCACCATGCTGGTCGCCATCCCGTTCGGCGGCGTGCTGTCGCTGCAGGTCGGCGGGCTGATCCGGCAGCTCGGCGCGCAGTCCTTCACCGGCGCGACCGCGGTCGTCGCGATCGTCCGGGAGGCCAGCCCGCTGGTCACCTCGCTGCTGGTCGCCGGCGCCGCCGGGTCGGCGATGTGCGCCGACATCGGCTCCCGGAAGATCCGCGAGGAGATCGACGCGATGGAGGTGCTGGGCATCAACCCCCTGCACCGCCTGGTGGTCCCGCGGATGTTCGCCTGCGCGTTCGTCGCGCTGTTCCTCAACGGCCTGGTGTCGGTGGTCGGCCTCATGGGCGGCTACTTCTTCAACGTCATGCTGCAGGGCGGCACGCCCGGCGCGTACCTGGCGTCGTTCAACGCGATCGCGCAGCTGCCCGACCTGCTGCAGGCCGAGTTCAAGGCGTTCGTGTTCGGCATCACCGCCGGCCTCGTCGCCGCGTACAAGGGGCTGAACGCCAAGGGCGGGCCGAAGGGCGTCGGCGACGCGGTCAACCAGACCGTCGTCATCACCTTCATGCTGCTGTTCCTGGAGAACTTCTTGATCTCCACGCTGTACTTCCAGTTCGTCCCTTCGAAGGGGATGTGATGGCTACCCCCGGCAAGACGGGCAAAGCGGTCTCCCGCGCGGTGAGCGCCCCGCTGGAGCGCCTGGACGACTTCGGCCACCAGATGTCGTTCTACGCCCGCGCGTTCGCGTGGGTGTTCCGGGTGCTGCACCGGTACCGCACCGAGGTGCTGCGGCTGCTGGCCGAGGTGAGCCTCGGCACCGGCGGCCTCGCGGTGATCGGCGGCTCGGTGGTGATCGTCGGCTTCATGACGTTCTTCACCGGCAGCCAGGTCGGCCTGCAGGGCTACGAGTCGCTGAACCAGATCGGCACCGCCGCGTTCACCGGGTTCGTCGCGTCCTACTTCAACACGCGCGAGATCGCGCCGCTGGTGTCGGCGCTGGCGCTGTCGGCGACGGTCGGCTGCGGCTTCACCGCGCAGCTCGGCGCGATGCGGATCTCCGACGAGATCGACGCGCTGGAGGTCATGGCCGTCCCGTCGATGCCGTTCCTCGTCACGACCCGGATGCTGGCGGGCCTGATCGCGGTCATCCCGCTGTACATCGTCGGCCTGCTCGCCTCCTACGGCGCGACGCGGGTGATCGTGACGATGTTCTACGGCCAGTCGACCGGCACCTACGACCACTATTTCCATTTGTTCCTACCGCCGATCGACATCTTGTGGTCCTTCGGCAAAGTGATCATCTTCGCGGTGCTGGTGATGCTGATCCACTGCTACTACGGCTACCACGCGAGCGGCGGCCCGGCGGGCGTCGGCGTCGCGGTGGGGCGCGCGGTGCGCACCAGCATCGTCGTGATCAACGTGGCGGACCTGCTGCTCGGCATGGCCATCTGGGGCACCACGACGACCGTGCGGATCGCGGGGTGACGGCCGTGAGCGCAGCGAACCGGGGGGCGCCCGGGGCCGTCCCGGCACAGGGGGTGCGCCGATGAGCGAGCGCGTTCGTTACCGGCTGCTCGGCATCGGGATGGTCCTGGTGATCGTCCTGCTGCTCGCGCTGACCGTGGCGCTGTACAACAAGGCGTTCAAGCCCGTGACCGAGGTGACGGTGAAGACCGAGCGGGCCGGGCTGCAGCTGCTGCCGCACTCGGACGTGAAGGTCCGCGGGCTGATCGTCGGCGAGGTGCGCGGCGCCGACGCCACCTCCGACGGGGCGACGCTGCACCTCGCGCTCGACCCGGGCAAGGCGAAGCTGATCCCCCGGAACGTGCAGGCGCGGCTGCTGCCGAAGACGCTGTTCGGCGAGAAGTACGTGGACCTGCAGATCCCCGCCCAGCCGGCCCCGCTCGGGCTGCGCGAGGGCCAGGTCATCCAGCAGGACCGCTCGCAGGCCGCGGTCGAGATCGACAAGGTGCTGAACGACCTGCTGCCGCTGCTGCAGGCGGTCAAGCCCGCCGAGCTGAACGCGACGCTGAACGCCCTCGCCACCGCGCTGCAGGGCCGCGGCGACCAGATCGGCCGGAACCTGGAGCAGGCGGACGACCTGCTGCGCAAGATCAACCCGCAGCTCGGCACGCTGGTGCACGACCTGCACGGCCTGGCCGACGTGTCCGACATCTACGCCGCGGCCGCGCCCGACCTGCTGCAGACGCTCCGCAACCTCAACGTGACCAGCCGCACGATCACCGACAAGCGCGGCACGATCGAGCAGCTGATCCCCGCGACGACCGCGCTGGCGCAGGACGGCGACGTGTTCATGCGGCACAACGGGCCGAAGATCATCGGCGTGAACATCGCGAACCGGGACGTCGCGAGCCTGGTGGCGCGGTACTCGCCGTCCCTCCCGTGCGTGTTCGCCGGGCTGATGAAGCTGAAGCCGGAGGCCGAGCGGGTGGCCGGCGGCGGCGGCTCCAAGACCTTCAACCTGACGGTCGAGATCGTCAAGCCGCGGCCGGGCTTCAAGTACCCGCTGGACCTGCCGGAGGCCAAGGACCACCGCAACCCGCGCTGCTACGGCCTGCCGAACCCGAAGGTGCCGTCCCCCGACTACCTGGCGCTCGACGGCACGCAGGACGACCTCTGGTGGAAGAACCCCGACGACCCCAACGGCAACGGCGGCAGCCGCGGCCGGGCGCTGTCGAACGTGTTCGTCGACACCGGGTCGCTGACCCCCGAGCAGCAGATCAAGAGCGTGCTCGGGCCGCTGACCCGGACCAACGCCGATGACCTCTCCGACGTGTCGGCGCTGATGTTCGGGCCGCTGCTGCAGGACGGATCGGTGGTGACGATCAAGTGAGGACGACGAGTGCGGCGATCAAGCTGGGCATCTTCGTGGTCGTCACCACGGTGGCCACCGGCATCCTCGCGATGACGATCGCCAACGTCCGGTTCCGGGAGACCCGCGAGTACAAGGCGATCTTCACGGACGTGACCGGGCTGCTGGACAACGACGACGTCCGCGTCGCCGGCGTCCGCATCGGCCAGATCGAGGACATCAAGCTCTACAAGGGCGACAAGGCCGAGGTGACGTTCAGCGTCGAGAAGGACGGCCCGTTCAAGGCGGGGCTGCCGGCGTCGACGCAGGCGCAGATCCGCTACCGGAACCTGATGGGGCAGCGGTACCTCGCGCTGACCGACGGCGCAGGGCAGGCCAACGACTACCTGAAGCCCGGCGGGACGATCCCGGTCTCGCAGACCAAGCCGGCGCTGGACCTGACGACGCTGTTCAACGGCTTCCGGCCGCTGTTCCGCGCGCTGGAGCCGAAGGACGTCAACACGCTGGCCATGCAGATCATCCAGGTGCTGCAGGGCGAGGGCGGGACGATCAACAGCCTGCTCGCGCACGTCGCGTCGCTGACCAACACGCTCGCCGACCGGGACCGCGTCATCGGCCAGGTGATCGACAACCTGAACACCGTGCTCGGCACCATCGACGAGCGGCACCAGCAGGTCGACCAGCTGGTGCGGGACCTGCGCGCCTTCATCAGCGGCGTCTCCGGCGACCGCAAGGCGATCTTCGACTCGGTCGCCGCGATCAACGAACTGACCGGCACGACGCAGGACCTGCTCTCCGACGCGCGGCCCGGCATCAGGGACGACATCGCGGGGCTGCGCAAGCTCGCCGGGACGTTCGACGCCAACGGCGCCGTGATCGACAAGGGGCTGAAGCGGTCGCCGAAGCGGCTGGAGGGGCTGGTGAACATCTCCTCCTACGGCTCCTGGTTCAACATGTACATCTGCGGCCTCGACGCGCGGGTGCGGCTGCCGGGCGGACCGGTCTACCAGACCCCGGCGATCGTGAACGAGAACGCGAGGTGCAAGTAGATGAGGATCCCGTTCCGGGAACGCAACCCGGTCCCCATCGGGCTCTCCGCGTTCGCGATCATCGCCGTCCTGGTGGTCCTGGCGATGAACCTGGAGAACATCCCGTTCATCTCCGGCGGCAGGACCCACACCGCCGCGTTCAAGGAGGCGGCCGGGCTGAAGGCCGACGAGGAGGTCCGCATCGCGGGCGTCAAGGTCGGCAAGGTCACCGGCCTGGAGCTGGACGGCGACCACGTCAAGGTCACCTTCCGGGTCGACGACGGCGTCCGGCTGGGCGACCGCACCGAGGCCGGCATCAAGATCAAGACGCTGCTCGGCGCGCACTACCTGGAGCTCACCCCGCGCGGGAAGGGCCGGCTCGGCCGCAACATCCCGATCGAGCGGACGCACACCCCGTTCGAGGTCGTCCCGGCGATCAGCGAGCTGAGCCAGCGGGTCGGCGCGATCGACGTCCAGCAGGTCGCGAAGTCGTTCGACGTGCTGTCGGAGACGTTCAAGAACTCGCCGGAGGAGGTGCGGGCGTCGCTGCAGGGGCTGCGCCGGCTGTCCGACACGATCGCGTCGCGTGACGACGAGCTGCACGAGCTGGCCGGCAAGGCCAAGGACGTCTCGGAGCTGCTCGCCGACCGCAACCAGGACTTCGCGAAGCTCGTCCAGGACGGCGACAAGGTGCTGCAGGCGGTGCAGGCGCGCCGCGCCGTCATCCACCAGCTGCTGATCAACACCGTGACCCTGTCGCAGCAGGTGAACGCGCTGATCAAGGAGAACGAGAAGCAGCTGCGGCCGATGCTGGACAACCTGGCGAAGGTCAACCGGATCCTGCTGAAGAACCAGAACAACCTGGACCGGATCCTGCAGCTGTTCGCGCCGTTCGCGCGGCAGTTCTCGGACGTCACCGGCACCGGGCGCTGGTTCGACTCGTGGATCCAGAACCTGCTGCCGATCCCCGCCTCGATCCAGGACGCCCCCGGCGGGACCGCGACGAAGAAGCAGGGCGGCCAGAACGGCAACCAGACGCAGACCGGCAACAAGAGCGACAACCCGTTGCCGTTCCTCCCGTGAGCAGGCAGGTCACAGTGCGCAACTCAGCAACCGTCCTCCGCATCGGCGGCGCGATCCTCGCCGTCGCCGTGCTGGTGGCCGCGCTCCTGCTGATCCTCCAGGAGCCGAAGCAGCGCCACCTGACGGCGTACTTCACCAAGACCGTCGGCCTGTACAAGGGCGCGGACGTCCGCATCCTCGGCATCCCGGTCGGGGAGGTCACCAGCGTCGAGCCGGCCGGCGACTCGGTCAAGGTCGAGCTGAAGTACGACGCCAAGTACAAGGTGCCCGCCGACGCGCAGGCCGTCATCATCAACCAGACGCTCGTCGCCGACCGCTACATCCAGCTGACGCCGGTCTACAAGGGCGGCGCCGTCCTCGCCGACGGCGCGACGCTCACCACGAGCCGCACCGCCGTCCCGGTCGAGGTGGACGAGGTCGGCGGCAGCCTCAACGACCTCACCAAGGCCCTCGGCCCGCAGGGCGCGAACGCGCCCGGCGCGGACGGCCAGCAGGGGTCGCTGTCGCGGCTGCTGCAGGTCGGCGCCGCGAACCTGGAGGGGCAGGGCGACGACATCCGGCAGACGATCGCGGACGCGTCCAAGGCGCTCAGCACGCTGAGCACCGACCGCGGCGACGTCGCCGAGACGATCAAGAACCTGCGGATCATCACCGACGCGATGAAGGCGAACGACCAGCAGATCAAGTCGTTCACCGGGCACCTCAACGGGGTGTCGGCGCAGCTCGCGGGGGAGAAGGAGGAGCTGAGCGCGGCCCTCAACACCCTCGCCCCGACGCTGCGGAACGTGCAGCGGTTCGTCAAGGACAACCGCACCGAGCTCGCCGCGAACGTCCGGCAGCTCGCGCAGATCACCGGCGTGCTGGTCAAGGAGAAGGACGCGCTCGCCGAGATCCTCACCGCCGGCCCGCTGGCGGTCAACAACCTGGCCCGCGCCTACGACCCGATCAGCGGCACGATCCACACCCGCGACAACTTCCGCCAGTTCCACGACCTGGCCGACTGGATCTGCTCGCTGGCGTACTCGGTCGGCACGCCCGCCAAGGAATGCCTCGACTTCGTCAAGCCGTACAACGGCATCGGCAAGGCGCTGACCGGCTTCAGCCTCGACCTGTCGTGGATCACGGCGCTGACCACGCACTACGACCCGGTGCCGATCCCGCCGGACGCCTACGGACCGGGCGCCGGGCCCGGCAAGCCGGGCAAGACCGCGAAGACGAGCACGACCAAGAAGACCGCGACGGCCGGGACCGGCAGCAGGCCCGGCGACCTCAGCGCGCTGCTGCCGGGAGGTGGCCGATGAGCAGGACACGGCCGAAGCGCCGCGCCCGCCTGCTGGGCGCCGCCGTGATCGCCGCGGCGACGGCCCTGTCGGGCTGCTCGTTCAACGGCGTGTCGTCGCTGCCGCTGCCCGGCGGCCCCGACCTCGGCTCGCACCCCATCACCGTCAAGATCGAGTTCGCGAACGTGCTGGACCTCGTCCCGCAGTCCGCGGTCAAGGTCAACGACGTGTCGGTGGGCAAGGTCGAGGACATCGAGCTCGCCGGCGGCGTCCCCGGCCAGCCCGGCTGGCACGCCCTCGTCACCGTGAAGATGCGCGGGGACGTGAACCTCCCCGACAACGCGATCGCGACGGTCGGCCAGACGAGCCTCCTCGGCGAGAAGTTCGTGCAGATCGAGCCGCCGAGGTACGAGGCGCCGAACGGCAGGCTCGGCACCGGCGACCTGATCCCGCTGAACCGCACCTCCCGCGGCACCGAGATCGAAGAGGTGCTGTCGGCGATGTCGCTGCTGCTGAACGGCGGCGGGCTGGAGCAGGTCTCCACGATCAGCCATGAGCTGCAGGCCGCGATGAACGGCCGGACGAGCACGATCCGGTCGGTGCTGGAGCGGGTCGACACCTTCGCCGGCACGCTGGACCGCAACCGCGCCGCGATCACCCGCGCGCTGGACAGCATCGACCGGCTGACCGGAAAGCTCGCCGACGAGCGCAAGACGATCCGGGACACCATCGACGAGACGGGCCCCGCGATCGACGTCCTCAACCGCAACCGCGCCGACCTCACCAAGATGCTGGTCGCGCTGAACAAGCTCAGCCGCACCACCACCAACGTGATCGACCGGTCGAAGGCCGACCTGCTGGCCAACCTGCGGGACATCGACAAGATCCTGCAGAACCTCAACAAGGCCGGCAACGACCTGCCGCGGTCGCTGGAGAGCCTGATCACCTTCCCGTTCCCCGCGACGTTCGAGAACGTCATCGCGGGCGACTACGGCAACGTCCGGCTGACCGTCGACCTGGACTTCGAGTCCATCGCACGGAACCTGCTCGGCGGCACCGACCTGGAGGGGATGCTCGGCAGCGGCCGGCAGATGCGCAACATGCTGCAGGTCCCGAACGTCACGCTGCCCGACTCCCCGCTCGGCGTCCTCCCGCAGTCGCCCGGGGGCGTCCCCGGGCTGCCCGGCCAGTCGACGCCGGCTCCGAAGACGACGCCGACAACGAAGAAGACGTCCGGCACGCCGGCGCCGCAGCGGACCGGGGCGCTCGGCTCCGATGACGGCGGCCTGCGGACCCTGATGACGGGGGGCCTCTCGTGATCCTCAAGCGCGGCGTCATCGTCCAGCTGATCGCGTTCGCCGTCATCACGGTCGTCGGCGTGGCGATCGTCTCGGTGAACTACATCGGGCTGGGCCGCGACCTGCTCGGCAAGGAGTACGTCGCCTACGTCGACCTGACCGACTCCGGCGGCGTGTTCACCAACGCCGAGGTCACCTACCGGGGCGTCCCGGTCGGGCGGGTCGGGCCGATCGAGCTGACCAAGGAGGGCATCCGCGTCAAGCTGATCCTCGACCGCGGCGAGCGGATCCCCCGCGACGGCACCAAGGCCGTCGTCGCGAACCGGTCCGCGGTCGGCGAGCAGTACATCGACCTGGAGCCCACCAAGAAGAGCGGCCCCTACCTCGACGAGGGCAAGCCCTACACGATCCCGAAGGAGCGCACCACGCTGCCGGTCTCCACGGCCGAGCTGCTGCGCAACGTCGACGCGCTCGTCGGGTCGGTCAACACCAAGGACCTCGGCACCATCGTGGACGAGCTGGACAAGGCGTTCTCCGGCTCCGCCGAGGACCTCCAGTCGATCCTGGACGACACGGACCGGCTGCTGAAGACGGCCGACCAGGCGTACCCCGACACCAAGCAGCTCCTGGACAACAGCGTCACCGTCCTGGACACCCAGCGCGGACAGGCCGCCAACATCCGGGGCTTCGCCCGCAACCTGAACGAGCTCACCGCGTCCCTGCGCAACGACGACCCGGCCCTCCGCCGGACCATCGACGGCGTGCCCGGCGCGGTGGACCAGACGCACCGGGCCATCAAGCAGCTCGCGCCGACGCTGCCCGTCCTGCTCGCGAACCTCACCACGACGGGGCAGGTCATCACGTCCCGCCAGGCGGGCCTCCGCTCGCTGTTCATCCTGTACCCGGTGACGGTCGCCGGCGCGTTCACCGTCACGCCCGGCGACGGAACCCAGCACCTCGGCCTCGACCTGAACATCGACTCGCCGCCGCCGTGCACCAAGGGCTATGAGAAGGTCAAGCACCGCTGGCCGCAGGACACGTCCCCGAAGAAGCCGCGCCTGGACGTCGGCTGCAAGGCGCCGCACAACGCGCCCACCGCCGTCCGCGGCTGGCGCAACTTCCCCAAGGACGAGATCCTGCCGTACCCGCAGGTCCCGGCGGGCGCCACCGCGGGCGCCGGCTTCCCGGACGGCGGCGCGACCGCGACCGGCGGCGGGAAGTCGCAGGCCGCGGGCAAGAGCGACGCGGGGACGAAGGCCGCCGCGGCGGCCCCGACCGGCCAGATCGACGACGGCCGGCTGATCCTTTCCTATCCGTCCGATTCAGTGGAGTTCGCTGGATACGATCCAACGACCGGTGCGGTCTACGGGCCGGACGGCAAGCGATACGTCATGCCGCGCAGCGCCGGAACCCGTCAGTTGGGAGAGGAATCCTCGTGGAAGTGGCTCCTGCTCGGACCGTTGAGCCAGTGAGGCGGACCCGATGAGGCGCCGGCTGCCCCTGGTCACCGCCATCACGCTCAGCGTCATTGTGGTCGGCCTGGCCATCGCGTCGGGCTGGCTCGGCGTCGTCTCCCTCCGCAACAAGGACGAGGCCGACCAGCGGGCGAAGGCGATCCAGTCGGCGCGGCAGATGGGCGTCAACCTGATGTCGCTCGACGCCGCGACCGCGCAGCGCGACCTGGACCGCATCGTGGCCGGCACCACCGGAGACCTGAAGAACAAGCTGGCGAGCCAGTCGAACGCCTTCATGCAGCAGGTGACCAAGGCGAAGGCCAAGTCGACGGTCAGTGACGTCGACGCCGCGCTGGTCTCCATGGACGGCGACTCCGCCGAGGTGATGGTCTCCCTCAACGGGACCGTCACCAACGACAAGGTGAAGAACGGTACGCCGCAGGGCTACCGCTACCAGATGGACCTCACGCGGGTCGACGACCGCTGGCTCGTGTCCGGACTGGAGGTTGTCCCGTGACGATGCTCGGCCGGGGCAAGCGCTCCGCCCCCGACAAGGACGCGAAGGGCAAGAAGGACAAGAAGGCCAGGGCCGAGGAGGCGGCGAGGGCCGCCGAGCTGGCTGAGGAGGCCGCCAGGAAGGCCCGCGAGGCCGCCCGCCTGGCCCAGATCGCCGCCGAGGAGGCCGCCGCGGCCGAGGCGGAGGACGCCGAGGAGGCGGAAGAGCCCGCCAAATCCGCGGAGAAGCCCCGCAAGCCGAAGAAGGCCTCCAAAGTCGACCCCACCCCCGAAGACGCCGCAGAGGACGGTTCAGGGTCGTCCGACGACGCCTCAACGCCCGCCGAGGTCGCAGAGGCCGCCGGAACCGGCGTCGAGACCCTCGAAACCGGCGTTGAGAGCGACGCCGAAACCGGCGAGGCCGAGGACGAGGAAGAAGACGGGGCCGCCGAGGCCGGCGAGGCCGTGAAGGCCGGCGACGAGGCCGACGGCGAGGACGACGAAGACGGGGACCGGAAGCCGGCGAAGGCGAAGCGCCTCAAGCTCACGAAGACGCCCAAGGCGGACGCCGAGGACGACGACGACGACGAGGACGAGGACGACGGCGAGCCGCGGAGTGCCCGCCGCCTCGGCATCTCGACGGTGATCGCCGTCCTGGCCGTCCTGACGATCGCGCTCGGCGCCGGCACCACCGCCCTCTACCTCAAGGTGCGCGAGCAGAAGGCGACCGAGCAGGCGAGCAAGGAGGCGGCGATGGCGTCGTCCCGCGCCGCCCAGAAGCTCTCGTCGTACGACTACCAGACGCTCGACGCCGACCTGAAGGCCGCGTCCGCCACCACGACGGGCAAGCTGCACAGCGACTACGAGAAGCTCGCCCAGGAGCTCAGGACCGTCGCCGTCCAGCAGCAGGCCGTCTCCAACACGACGGTGATGAAGGTCGGCGTCGTCAGCGCGACCCCCGACAAGGTCGTCACGCTGATCTACGCCAACCGGTCGTCCGTCACCAAGAACGACAAGCAGCAGCGCCTGCCCGAGCCGCTCCGCATCAAGATGACGATGGTGAAGAAGGACGGCAAGTGGCTGGCCTCCGAACTCACCGTCATCTCCTAGGGCGGCCCGTCCACGGAACCGTCCGGCGGACCCCGCGACCTCGCCCCGAGGCCGCGGGGTCCTGTCGTTTCCGCAGGCTCGCGTGTCCGACGCACCCTGCTCGGGGCCTAAACTGTTACGTTCCTCACTGCAGGTCAGGGCCTGAAAAGTCCAAGTCCGCTCTTGACTGAGAGGCGCTGAGGGGCGATGCTCCATGGCAACGTGATGCATACTGCGGCGCTAGAGTTGCAAGCGGTGTACCAGTCGGCTACACTGCCCCTTTGCGCTGCCCTCTGACTATCCACGTGTGAGTGCACCCCTGCGGGGGTCCTTCGTAGACCCCGAAAGAGCAGGTCTCGGACGTGGATCGTCTGGCGTGCGTGTCGTCAGTTACGCCGCGAGCCCTCGGAAGGACCACTCTTGGCAGCCTCGCGCAACGCCTCGAATACCGCAACCGGTCCGCACCGCGTCTCCTTCGCGCGCATCAAGGAGCCGCTCGAAGTCCCGGACCTCCTTGCACTGCAGACCAACTCCGTTGACTGGCTGCTGGGCAACGAGAGGTGGAAGGCCCGGGTCGAGGCGGCCCAGAAGGCCGGAAGTAAGAGCGTCCCGACCCAGTCGGGGCTGGAGGAGATCTTCGAAGAGATCAGTCCGATCGAGGACTTCTCCGGAACCATGTCCCTGTCGTTCCGCGACCACCGGTTCGAGCCGCCCAAGTACTCCGTCGAGGAGTGCAAGGACAAGGACATGACCTACTCCGCCCCGCTGTTCGTCACGGCGGAGTTCATCAACAACACCACCGGTGAGATCAAGAGCCAGACGGTCTTCATGGGCGACTTCCCGCTCATGACCCCGAAGGGCACCTTCATCATCAACGGCACCGAGCGCGTCGTCGTCTCCCAGCTGACCCGCTCGCCCGGCGTCTACTTCGACCGCGCCCTCGACAAGGCGTCCGACAAGGACATCTACGGCTGCCGGGTCATCCCGAGCCGCGGCGCCTGGCTCGAGTTCGAGATCGACAAGCGCGACAACGTCGGCGTGCGCATCGACCGCAAGCGCAAGCAGCCCGTCACCGTGCTGCTCAAGGCGCTCGGCTGGGACGAGGCGCGCATCCGCGAGCGCTTCGGCTCCTACGAGTCGATCAACGTCACCCTGGAGAAGGACCACACCTCCGGCCAGGACGACGCCCTGCTCGACATCTACCGCAAGCTGCGTCCCGGCGAGCCGCCGACGCGCGAGTCCGCGCAGACGCTGCTGGAGAACCTGTACTTCAACCCGAAGCGGTACGACGTCGCCAAGGTCGGCCGCTACAAGATCAACAAGAAGCTCGGCCTCGACCTGGACATGCGCCAGGGCACCCTGACCGAAGAGGACATCGTCGCCACGGTCGAGTACCTCGTCCGGCTGCACGCCGGCGAGGAGGAGGCCACCCTCGGGGCCGTCCCCGTGCCGATCGAGGTCGACGACATCGACCACTTCGGCAACCGGCGGCTGCGCACGGTCGGCGAGCTGATCCAGAACCAGGTCCGGCTCGGCCTGGCCCGGATGGAGCGCGTCGTCCGCGAGCGGATGACCACCCAGGACGTCGAGGCGATCACGCCGCAGACCCTGATCAACATCCGGCCGGTCGTCGCCTCCATCAAGGAGTTCTTCGGCACCAGCCAGCTCTCCCAGTTCATGGACCAGACCAACCCGCTGGCCGGGCTGACGCACAAGCGCCGCCTGAACGCGCTGGGTCCCGGTGGCCTGTCGCGCGAGCGGGCGGGCATGGAGGTCCGCGACGTCCACCCGTCCCACTACGGCCGCATGTGCCCGATCGAGACGCCGGAAGGCCCGAACATCGGCCTCATCGGCTCGCTCGCCGCGTTCGGCCGGGTCAACCCGTTCGGGTTCGTCGAGACGCCGTACCGCAAGGTCGTCGACGGCGTGGTCACCGACCAGATCGACTACCTCACCGCCGACGAGGAGGACCGCTACGTCATCGCGCAGGCCAACTCCCTGCTGAACGACGACGGCACCTTCGTCGACGACCGCATCCTGGTCCGCCGCAAGGGCGGCGAGGTCGAGCTGGTCCCCGCCCGCGAGGTCCAGTACATGGACGTCTCGGCGCGGCAGATGACCTCGGTCGCCACCGCGATGATCCCGTTCCTGGAGCACGACGACGCCAACCGCGCGCTCATGGGCTCCAACATGCAGCGCCAGTCCGTCCCGCTGCTGCGCAGCGAGGCGCCGCTGGTCGGCACCGGCATGGAGTACCGCGCCGCGGTCGACGCCGGCGACGTGATCACCGCCGAGAAGGCCGGCGTGATCGAGGAGGTCTCCGCCGACTACGTGACCGTCATGAACGACGACGGCACCCGGACGACGTACCGGGTCGCCAAGTTCAAGCGGTCCAACCAGGGCACCTGCTTCAACCAGAAGCCCATCGTCGACGAGGGGCAGCGGGTCGAGGTCGGCCAGGTCATCGCCGACGGGCCGTGCACCGACAACGGCGAGATGGCGCTCGGCAAGAACCTCCTCGTGGCGTTCATGCCGTGGGAGGGCCACAACTACGAGGACGCCATCATCCTCAGCCAGCGCCTCGTGCAGGACGACGTCCTGTCCTCGATCCACATCGAGGAGCACGAGGTCGACGCCCGCGACACCAAGCTCGGCCCCGAGGAGATCACCCGGGACATCCCGAACGTCTCCGAGGAGGTCCTCGCCGACCTCGACGAACGCGGCATCATCCGCATCGGCGCCGATGTCGTCCCCGGCGACATCCTGGTCGGCAAGGTCACCCCGAAGGGCGAGACCGAGCTCACCCCCGAGGAGCGGCTGCTCCGCGCGATCTTCGGCGAGAAGGCGCGCGAGGTCCGCGACACCTCGCTGAAGGTGCCGCACGGCGAGCAGGGCAAGGTCATCGGCGTCCGGGTGTTCTCCCGCGACGACGGCGACGAGCTCCCGCCCGGCGTGAACGAGCTGGTCCGGGTGTACGTCGCGCAGAAGCGCAAGATCACCGACGGTGACAAGCTGGCCGGCCGGCACGGCAACAAGGGCGTCATCTCCAAGGTGCTCCCGGTCGAGGACATGCCGTTCCTGGAGGACGGCACCCCGGTCGACATCGTCCTGAACCCGCTGGGCGTCCCCGGGCGCATGAACGTGGGCCAGGTCCTGGAGACCCACCTCGGCTGGGTCGCGTCCCGCGGCTGGAAGGTCGAGGGCGACGACGCCGAGTGGAAGCGCGCCCTGAAGGCCATCGGCGCCGACCAGGCCGAGCCCTGGACGAAGACCGCGACGCCGGTCTTCGACGGCGCCCAGGAGAGCGACGTCACCGGCCTGATCGAGAGCACCCTGCCGAACCGCGACGGCCAGCGCCTGGTCGGTCCCGGCGGGAAGGCGCGGCTGTTCGACGGCCGCACCGGCGAGCCCTACAAGGACCCGATCTCGGTCGGCTACATCTACATCCTCAAGCTGCTCCACCTGGTCGACGACAAGATCCACGCGCGCTCGACCGGCCCGTACTCCATGATCACCCAGCAGCCGCTCGGCGGTAAGGCCCAGTTCGGCGGCCAGCGCTTCGGTGAGATGGAGGTCTGGGCGCTGGAGGCGTACGGCGCCGCCTACGCGCTCCAGGAGCTGCTGACCATCAAGTCCGACGACGTCCTCGGCCGCGTGAAGGTGTACGAGGCGATCGTCAAGGGCGAGAACATCCCCGAGCCCGGCATTCCCGAGTCCTTCAAGGTGCTCATCAAGGAGATGCAGTCGCTGTGCCTCAACGTCGAGGTGCTCTCCAGCGACGGCATGTCCATCGAGATGCGCGACACCGACGAGGACGTCTTCCGCGCCGCGGAGGAGCTCGGCATCGACCTCTCCCGCCGTCCGAACGAGGGCGCGATGAGCGTCGACGAGGTCTGAGAACTCAAGGGGAAAACAGTTGCTTGACGTCAACTTCTTCGACGAGCTTCGCATCGGTCTGGCGACCGCCGACGACATCCGCCAGTGGTCGCACGGCGAGGTGAAGAAGCCGGAGACGATCAACTACCGGACCCTCAAGCCGGAGAAGGACGGGCTCTTCTGCGAGAAGATCTTCGGCCCGACCCGGGACTGGGAGTGCTACTGCGGCAAGTACAAGCGCGTCCGCTTCAAGGGCATCATCTGTGAGCGCTGCGGCGTCGAGGTGACCCGCGCCAAGGTGCGCCGCGAGCGGATGGGCCACATCGAGCTGGCCGCGCCGGTCACGCACATCTGGTACTTCAAGGGTGTGCCGTCCCGCCTCGGCTACCTGCTGGACCTGGCCCCGAAGGATCTCGAGAAGATCATCTACTTCGCGGCCTAC
>NZ_JBIQHY010000178.1:0-10005 GCF_044508335.1 Actinomadura sp. | reverse complement strand
CCGTTCCCGCTGCCCCCTCGATGACCCGGCCGGCCACCACCTACCCCCGACACCCACCTGATCGACAGGACACAGGGCTGACCGCCGCCACGGCGGATCCGGCGCCTGCTGTTCGTCCCGCGGCGGAGGGCGTCGGCGAGGCGGGCGGTAGGTCGTGGGAGTGGGCCAGGGAGGTGGGCGGGCAGGACGCCGTCGTTGGCCGGCGGGGCCGCCTCGGACGGACGGGATGGACGCGCACTCCTGGGGGCACGGCGGGGTGAGGGCGGCGGGACGGTGGTGATGCCGGAGTGGGCGGCGACGAGGGAGTTCGGCGAACCAGTCGCGGGCGGTGTGGGCGATGTGGGGTCGTTCGTCCAGTCCAGGCCGCACGCCCATGACCCGTTCCTGGCCGGTGCCGGTGATCCGGCGCTGACCGTGCAGGCCGGTGACATCGATCGCTTCGCCTCGGGTGAGTGGGTGGGGAGTCGGGCACGGCGCCGCGCAGGGGGCGACCACGATCGGAGCCCGGGCGTGCGCTTCTGCCGAGTGTTGGCCGACCGTCACCCCGGTTCCGCCGAGGTGGTGTCGACTTGCGATCCGCTGAGCCGGGGCGTAGCGGTTCACGCGGCGATGTATCGATCCCGTGCCGTGCCGTGGAGGTGTCCCGGTGGGAGCTTGCGGCCGTAGGCGACCAGCAGGAGGTCCTGGGCGCTGCCGGTCAGGGGCGTGCCGGCGCCGAAGGACCAGTCCAGGTCGTCGGCGCGCAGTTGGACGCCGTCGAGATCGGCTCCGAAGAATTTGAGGGTTCGGGGAGTGACGTGCTCGAGGAGGAGGCGCAAGCGCTCTTGCGGGACGCGGCGGTCGACACCGAGGGCGACGGTGATGTCCAGGCCGTGGATCACATCGTGGCCCAGGGCGGCGGTGATGCCGCCGATCGGTGGTTTCCAGGGATGGTCTGCGTTGTCGCGGATCGCGCTGACCAGCTCGGCCGGCGACAGGGTGGCCGCGTCCTGGCGGGCCCGCCGATCCGCCATCCGGTTGATGTCGCCCCGCGCCTTGAGGAGTTCGAGCACCATCCTGGGCATCGCGAAGCGGAATCCCATCGACATATGAGCCGCGACTTCTCGTACGCGCCATCCGGCGCACAAGGTCGGTGCGTCCCACTGGGCGGGCGCCAGGCTGTCCAGCATCGCCGCCAGTTCCCGGCGTTCGGCCGCGATTGCGGTGGTGATGTCCATGGTCATGCTCCTTTCGGGTGTTCTGTGCGCCTGTCAGCCGCTCTGCGGCAGGTCGGCGCGCGGTGATCAGCGGTGGCCGGGTCAGGTCGGCGGCGAGTTGGAGGGCTGTCGAGCCGCCCGTGGACATACCGAGCACGTTCACCGGCCAGGGGAACGTGGCCTCGACCGCCGCAGCGCACGGGAACGCCGCGCAGCCGGGGACGCGGCTCATGCACTCGGCAACATTCATCACGGGATTACTGTAATAATAGGATTATGAGAATGACCAGGGTCGAGGCCAAGGAGCGCAACCGGCGGGCCCTGCTGGACGCCGCGCGCCTGATCGTCGCGCGCGACGGCCACCGGGCCAAGCTGGAGGAGATCGCCGAGCAGGCCGGACTGACCACCGGCGCGATCTACTCGCTGTTCGGCAGCAAGAACGGACTGCTCGTCGCCCTGGTCACCGACTACCTCGGTCCCCACTACGACGGCATCGAGAACGCCGTCCCCGCCGGCATGGGCCTCATCGAGGCGGTGGAGGTCTTCGCGCGCCACTACCGCCGCCTGTGCGACGACCCCGACGCGCTGCGCCACCTGTCGTTCGAGATCAGCCTGCAGGACCTGGCCCTGCGTGACCCCGAACTCGCGCCCAGGCTCGCCGCCTCCGTCCGGGCACACGAAGAACGCCTGTCCGCGCTGCTGTCCGGCAGGCTCCACCACGGGACCGCACTCACACCGCGGCAGGCGCGACGCCTGGCCACGGCGCTGCGGGCGCTCCTGGTCGGCCTGAGCCAGGGCGTCATCCTCGGCCTGGCCGGCACCGCCCCCGAGGACTATTTCGCCGCCACCGCCCGCGCCCTGATCACCCCGGACGTACTCGGACCGCCCTGACCTCCCTGCCCGAAGCAGCGAACCCGACCGCGGGGCGGCGCCCGGCGCCGGCCAAGGCCCTCAACGCGCCGACCCCGGCCATCCGCGAGCCCGGCACGGCATGGGTCGAACTGCCGCGCCCCGCGGCCGCCCGCGACCAGCCGGCCGGGCACGTCCGCATCGGGTACGCGAGCGGTAGTGCTGGTCCAGCAGTGGCAGGTAGTTGTTGCCGAGCCGCCGGTAAGACTTCAGCCACACCGCCAGGGTGAGCAGATGACGTTCATCCTGGAGGTGCGGCCGCGCGCCCAGTCGATCTCGGCCTCGGTCGGCGTGAACGGCTCCGCCAGCTCCCGCGCCGAGACCACCCTCGCGAACGCCGGATACGCAGTCCGATCGATCAGGGTCACCCGTAGCCCCGACACCGCCACCAACACGACGCCAGGCACCCCGACCAGCAGCGATCAGCCCGCGGCCCCTTTCTGCCGTATTCCGGCTGCACGTCTCGATGACCCGGCGGGCATCACCCACCTCGACACCCACCTGATCGAGGGGGCCGCGGGGGACACAGGGCCGACTGCCGCCACGGTGGATCCAGCCGCCTGCCGTTCGTCCTGCGCGGAGACCTCGGCCGGATGCGTGGTCGGTGGTTGGCCGGATCCGGTCGCCGCTCGCCGGCGCCCCGCGGACCGGCGCGGCGACGGCCGCCGCCATCGAGGAGGCCGGGGCCTGGTCTCGATGGCGGCGGCCCGGCGAGGGGTGCCGCCTGGCCGGACGGCGGGCGTGGCGGCGGCTAGCTCAGGTGCCGGTTGAAGAACCGGGCCGCGGCGTCTCCCGCGGCCGCGGGAACGCCGGTGTGCCCGCCCATGTTGGCGTTCAGCGTCTTCTCCCTGGAGCCGAAGGCGTCGAACAGGTCCAGGGCCGCCTGCCGGTCGTTGCCCTCGTCGTCCCACTGCAGCAGGACGTGCAGCGGAATGGTGACCCGGCGGGCCTCCTCGAACATGGCGCGGGGCACGAAGCTCCCGGCGAACAGAAGGGCGGCTCGGATGCGCGGCTCGACCACGGCCAGCCGGATCCCGATGGAGATCACTCCTCCCGAGTATCCGACCGGGCCGGTGATCCCGGGCAGCGCGAGAAGGGCGTCCAGGGCGGCCTGCCATTCGGGGACCGCCTTGTCGACCAGCGGGAGGACGAGCCGGTCCACGATGTCGTCCCTGACCGGCTCGCCTGCCTCCAACGCGCGGCGCAGGTCGGCGCGGGCCTGCTCGGCGGCGGCCGAGCGGGGCCGGTCACCGCTGCCGGGGAGTTCGATGGTGGCCGCGGCGAAGCCGTCCGCCGCGCACTGCCGGGCCCGGGCGACCAGGCGCGGGTACATCGTGCGCAGTCCGCCGGGGTGGCCGATGAGGATCAGCGGCGCCGGTCCGGACGCGGGCGTCCACAGGATGCCGGGGACCTCGCCGAGGGTGAATTCGCGTTCGAGGACGCCGTCGTCGAGGCGTTGCTCGGAGGTGAACTGCATGGTCGTGCCTTTCGGGAGTGCTGTGAACGGCGCTCCCGGACGACCTATGGCCCGACCGTGACCCCAGAGGGGAGCACCCACGTCGATACTGCGTTCACGGGTACCACCTCCTCGTTGCCTGGCACGGCCCCCGGCAAGGTAGCAGCGGCGGCCCTGACCCCCCAACAGGTTTTCGCGGCGCTGCACGGGCCGGGGCGCCCCCGGGCCTCCGCCCGCGCCCCATCTCGCCCGTGCCCAGCACCGCGATCCGCATCTCGCCGTCCCCGCCTTCCAACCGGGGTCGCAACGCGGCCCCTCAAGGCCGAGTGGTACGCGGGGTCATGCGCCGCGGGTCTGTGCTCGGCGCACGCACCCGGCCGGGCAGTTGCAGCGCCGCTCCGGCATTCGCGCGCCTGCTGCACGATCCCGGCGAGGCTGTCGGACGCGCCCGGCCGCGCGCTGACGACGGCCGCGCTCACCGAGATCGCCCACCCGCTCCAGAGAAGGCACCGGCCGACAGCCGGCGACTCGTCCGCGAGCCGCCTGCAGGTGGCGGGAGACCGCTTCTCACCAGCCCTTCCCGCCGGCCGCGACCAGCGCGGGCCTAGATGACGCCGTGCTCTGTGCCCTGGTGGGGTCTGCCGGCTCGGGAGGCGGTGTCACCCCGGAGGCGTGTCAGGAGCCTTTCGCGGTTCGGGCGGCCAGCTCGGCGGTGACGGCGCGTTCGCGCTGGGCGGTGGCCTCGGCGCGGGCGGCGTCGCGTTCGCGGGCCAGTTCGGCCGAGCGCGTCTGCTCGGCGCGCAGGTCGAGGCGCACCTCGGCGATCTGGCCGCGCAGGGTCTCCAGTTCGGCGCGCAGGCCCTCGGCCTCGTTCTGGGCGGCCGCGGCCTGTTCGCGGGCGAAGTCGGCGGCCTGGCGCTGCAGCTCGTTGTCGGACCGGGCGGCCTCCAGCGCGGTGAGCGCCTCGGTGCGGGCGCGCTGGGCGAGGCGGTAGCGGTGGTCGGCGCGGTCGCGTTCCCGCTCGGCGGCCTGGGCGCGCGCTTCTTCGGCCGCTCGGAGGCGGTCGCCGTCTTCGCGGGCCTTGCGGGCCTCGGCCGCCTGGGACCTGGCCTGGTCGGCCTCGCGGCGGGCGGTGTCGGCGGCTCGTCCGGCCTCGGCCGCCCGGGACCGGGCGTCCTGGGCGTCGAGGCAGGCGCGTTCGGCTTCGGCGCGGGCGGCCTCGGCGACGCGTTCGGCTTCCAGGCGTGCCTGGTGGACGAGCCGGTCCGCTTCGGCGCGGGCCGCCGCGATCGCCTGTTCGGCTTCGTCCTGCGCGCTCTGCACAGCGGCGGCGGCCTCGGACCGGGCGTGTTCGGCGTCCCGCAGGGCCTCGTCGCGTTCCAGTTCGGCCTGCTCGGCGCGCCGCCGGTCGGCGCGGGCCCGTTCGCGGGCCTTCTCCGCGGCCTGCTCGGCCCGGAGGGCGCGCGCCTCGGCGTCCTCGCGCCCGGCCAGTGCGGCGGCGACGGCCGACTGCGCCTCGGCGCGGACGGCGCTGATCCGCGCCTCGACGCCGCGCGGGGAAAGCTCGGAGTCCAGGGCCTGGGCGAGGGGGGCGAGGGCCGCGGCGAGGCCCTGCTCCATGCGTTCGTACAGGTCCTCGGCGCGGGCGAGGGCGCCCTCCAGGCCGGGTGCGCCGCGCCGCAGCTCCCGCTCGCGCTTGGCGCGGGCCTGGCAGTCGCCCTCGGGGCAGTACTCGCGCGGCCGTCCGCGTCCTTCTCGCTGGGGGACGGGCCTGCCGCAGTACCGGCAGGCCCGTTCGGCGGCGGGCGCCGTTTCTTCGGTCGTCGTCACACGAGCATCCTACATTTTCTAGATTTCTATTTCCAGAAAATAAGAAGCTCTGGAAAACGTGGCGCCCTGACTGACGACAATGTTCGTTCTCAGAAGTCAGCTGGGCTAGGCTGCCCCGCATGGACGATCTCCCGCCGACCCCCGCCGGCGCACCGCCGCGCGCCGACCTGCATGGACGTCCGGACGGCGTCGCCCCCTGGGAGGGTGCGGGCTCCGAGCCGGCTCGGGACGTCCTGGCGAGGGGCGGCGACCCGCTGCGGCTCATGGACGAGTCCGGGCCTCAGCTGGAACCCGGGGTGGCGGCAGAGCCTGGGCCGCAGCGTGAGGCGCAGTTCCAGCCACAGGCGCAGGCGGCTGGGACGGTTGGGACGGTTGGGGCGGTTGCGGGGGAGCGGGCGGGCGGGGTGGTCGAAGGGCCGGTGGTCGGGGGGCCGGCGCCGGAGGCGGGGTCTGCGGGTGGGCGGCCTGCGCCAGGGCGGGGGGTTGCCGGTGGGCGTGCACCGGCCGCGGGAGCCAATCCGTTTCTGGTGTATCTCGCGGAGTTGGAGAGTCCCCGGTCGCGGCGGGCCATGAGCGCTTGCCTGCATCGGCTCGCCGCGATGTTCCACACCGCGTCCGGACGCGAGCCGGGCGACTCGCCGGGGGAGCGGTTCCCCTGGGCGGAGCTGCGCGCCGAGCACACGGCCGGGCTGCGGGGGCTGATCGGCCGCCAGACGGTGGACGGCCCGGACGGGGAACCGGTCCCATGGTCGCCGTCCTACCGCAACCTGCACCTGTCGGCGCTGCGCGGCGTCCTGCGGACGGCGTGGCGGCTGGGGCAGATGTCCACCGACGCCTACCAGCGGGCCGCGGCGGTGCGCAACTTCCGCGGGACGCGGCTGCCCGCCGGGCGCAGCGTCCACGCCGCCGAGTTCGCCGCCATGCTGGCGGCCTGCGCCGCGGACCGGTCCCCGGCCGGCGCCCGCGACGCCGCGCTGCTGGCCGTCCTGTACACCACCGGGGCGCGGCGCGCCGAGGTCGCCGCGCTGCGCCGCGAAGACTACGACCCGGGCGAGCGGTCGCTGCGGATCACCGGCAAGGGCGGCAGGCAGCGGCTGGAGTACGTCCACGAGGGCGCGGCGGCGCTGCTGGCCGCGTGGCTCGCCGCCGACGACCGCCCGTCGGGGCCGCTGTTCAAGCCGGTGCACCGGTCGGGCGCGGTCCAGCACCGGCCGATGACCGACGCCGCCGTCCGCAACGCGGTGGTCAAGCGGCGCAAGGAGGCGTCGCTGCCGCCGGTGACCCCGCACGACTTCCGCCGCACGTTCATCGGCGACCTGCTGGACCAGGGCGTGGACCTGGCGACCGT
The DNA here is from genome assembly GCF_044508335.1 of Actinomadura sp. Lineage (NCBI taxonomy): Bacteria > Bacillati > Actinomycetota > Actinomycetes > Streptosporangiales > Thermomonosporaceae > Actinomadura > Actinomadura sp. The sequence continues at coordinate 3,266 of NZ_JBIQHY010000178.1, read as the reverse complement.
CCAGCAGCTGGTCGGGCACGCGTCCCCGGCCACCACGGCCCGCTACGACCGGCGCCCCGGGCGCCGCCGCCGCGGCGCCGTGGACAGGCTGCCGTTCCCGGCGCCGCCCGGCGGTCAGGGCGCGACGTAGTCCGCCAGGTGCCGGCCGGTGAGGGTGGAGCGGGCGGCCACCAGGTCGGCGGGCGTGCCCTCGAACACGATGCGGCCGCCGTCGTGGCCGGCGCCGGGACCGAGGTCGATGATCCAGTCGGCGTGCGCCATGACCGCCTGGTGGTGCTCGATGACGATCACCGACTTGCCGGCGTCGACGAGCCGGTCCAGCAGGCCCAGCAGCTGCTCGACGTCGGCGAGGTGCAGGCCGGTGGTCGGCTCGTCCAGGACGTAGACGCCGCCCTTGTCGCCCATGTGGGTGGCCAGCTTCAGCCGCTGCCGCTCGCCGCCGGACAGCGTGGTCAGCGGCTGCCCGAGCCGCAGGTAGCCGAGCCCGACGTCCGACATGCGCCGCAGGATCTTGTGGGCGGCCGGGATCCGGGCGTCGCCGGCGCCGAAGAACTCCTCGGCCTCGGTCACCGGCATCGCCAGGACCTCGCTGATGTCGCGGCCGCCGAGGCGGTGCTCCAGCACCGCCGCCTGGAACCGCTTGCCCTCGCACTCCTCGCAGGTGGTGGCGACCCCGGCCATCATCGCCAGGTCGGTGTAGACGACGCCGGCGCCCTTGCAGACGGGGCAGGCGCCCTCGGAGTTGGGGCTGAACAGCGCCGGCTTGACCCCGTTGGCCTTGGCGAACGCCTTGCGGATCGGGTCCAGCAGCCCGGTGTAGGTGGCCGGGTTGCTGCGCCGCGACCCCTTGATCGGGGCCTGGTCGACCGTCACCACCCCGTCCCGGCCGGCCACCGACCCGTTGATCAGCGAGCTCTTGCCCGACCCGGCGACGCCGGTGATGACGACCAGGACGCCGAGGGGGATGTCGACGTCGACGTCCCGCAGGTTGTGGGTGGCGGCTCCGCGCACTTCCAGGGCCCCGGACGGCGTCCGCACCGACGGTTTGAGGGAGGCGCGGTCGTCCAGGTGCCGCCCGGTGAGGGTGCCGCTGGCGCGCAGCCCCTGCACGGTGCCCTCGAACACCACCTCGCCGCCGGCGGTGCCGGCGAGCGGGCCGAGGTCGACGACGTGGTCGGCGACCGCGATCACCTCCGGCTTGTGCTCGACGACCAGGACGGTGTTGCCCTTGTCGCGCAGCTGCAGCAGCATGCGGTTCATCCGCTGGATGTCGTGGGGGTGCAGCCCGATCGTCGGCTCGTCGAAGACGTAGGTGACGTCGGTGAGCGACGACCCCAGGTGGCGGATCATCATGGTGCGCTGCGCCTCGCCGCCCGACAGCGTCCCGGACGGGCGCTCCAGGCTGAGGTAGCCCAGGCCGATCTCCACGAACGAGTCCAGGGTGTGCTGCAGCGTCGCCAGCAGCGGCGCCAGGGACGGCTCCTCCAGCTCCCGGACCCACTCGGCCAGGTCGCTGATCTGCATCGCGCAGGCGTCGGCGATGCTGATCCCCTTGATCTTGGAGGAGCGGGCCGCCTCGGTGAGCCGGGTGCCGCCGCAGTCGGGGCAGGAGGTGAAGGTGATCGCCCGGTCCACGAACGCGCGGATGTGCGGCTGCATCGCCTCCCGGTCCTTGGACAGGAACGACTTGCGGATCCGCGGGATCAGCCCCTCGTAGGTGACGTTGATGCCCTCGACCTTGATCTTGGTGGCCTCCTTGTGGAGCAGGTCGTGCAGCTCGGTGTCGCTGTACTCGCGGATCGGCTTGTCGGGGTCCAGGAAGCCCGAGCCCATGAAGATGCGGCCGTACCAGCCGTCCATGCTGTAGCCGGGGATGGTGAGCGCGCCCTCGCGCAGCGACTTGGAGTCGTCGTAGAGCGCGGTGACGTCGAAGTCGGTGACCGCGCCGCGCCCCTCGCACCGCGGGCACATGCCGCCGGTGATGCTGAAGGTGCGCTTCTCCTTCACGGTCTTGCCGCCGCGTTCGACCGTGACCGCGCCGGCGCCGCTGATGGAGGCGACGTTGAACGAGAACGCCTTGGCGGGGCCGATGTAGGGCTTGCCGAGGCGGCTGAACAGGATGCGCAGCATCGCGTTGGCGTCGGTGGCGGTGCCGACGGTGGAGCGGGGGTCGGATCCCATCCGCTGCTGGTCGACGATGATCGCGGTGGTGAGCCCTTCGAGGACGTCGACCTCGGGCCGCGCCAGCGTCGGCATGAACCCCTGCACGAACGCGCTGTAGGTCTCGTTGATCAGCCGCTGCGACTCCGCCGCGATCGTGTTGAACACCAGCGAGCTCTTGCCCGACCCGGAGACGCCGGTGAACACCGTCAGCCGGCGCTTCGGTATCTCGATGCTGACGTCCTTGAGGTTGTTCTCGCGCGCCCCGTGCACGCGGATCAGGTCGTGGCTGTCGGCGGGGTGCGGCGCGGCCGCCCGCGCGTCGGTCCCCGTGGCCATGCTCATCGTGTCTCCATCTGCGTCGAGGTCTGCGTCGAGGTCTGTGTTGCGGTCTGTGTCGCGGTCTGTGCCGCCGCCCGGCCCGATGCGGCCCGGTCCGCCCCGGGCCTGCGGATCGGCCGCACTCCGCGGCCGGGCGCGGGGCGGTGCCCATGGGCGGCCACGCTAGTCACCGCAGGCCGGCGGGCGCTTCTCGATTCCTGACCGGCCGGGTCGCCTGCTTGGCCACGCACGAGGGCACGTCGGACGCGGCCCCGGCGGCCTGGCGGCGGTACGCGCCGGGCGGCATGCCGACCAGCTCGGTGAACCGGGTGCTGAAGGTCCCCAGGGACGCGCAGCCGACCGCGAAGCACACCTCGGTGACGGTGAGGTCGCCGCGCCGCAGCAGCGCCATCGCCCGCTCGATGCGCCGGGTCATCAGGTAGCCGTAGGGCGATTCGCCGTAGGCGCGGCGGAACTGGCGGCTGAGGTGCCCGGCGGACATGTGCGCTCCGCGGGCCAGCGCCTCCACGTCGAGCGGCTGGGCGTACTCGCGGTCGATCCGGTCCCGGACCCGGCGCAGCCGCGCGAGGTCGCGCAGGTGCTGCGCCTCGTCCGATCTGCTGCTCATCTCTGAGATCGTGCCACACGACCAGGACAAAACGACCCGATCACGGCGCCGGTCCGGCCGGGCGAGCCGGACATGAGCGGAACCAGCCGCCCGCCCGTCACCGCGCCGCGCGCAGGCGCCGCCGCACAAAGCGCCCGCTCCGAAGGCGTCCGGGACG
>NZ_JBIQHY010000177.1:0-10063 GCF_044508335.1 Actinomadura sp. | reverse complement strand
GCGCCGGGGCGCACACCCCGCTCAGCCGACGCCTGCCGCACCCGTGCAATTCCGGCACCGGTACCGGCTTCGGCGGCGAGCACGCTCACGCACCACGGCGATCTCGGCGAGGGGCGCCGGGAGCTGTGGTGGAGAAGCCCGTCATGGCTTCTCTGACCGGCCGGCCCGGGCGGTCGGCCTGTGCCGGGACGCGGAACGGCCCCCGAGCCCATGTGGGTTCGGGGGCCGTTCGGACGCGCCCGGGGTGTCAGGCCTCGACGACGTTGACGTCGATCGTGGCGTTGACGTCGCTGTGCAGGCGGACGCTGACCCGGTGGGTGCCGACGGTCTTGATCGGGTTGCCGATCTCGATGCGGCGGCGGTCCAGGTCGGGGCCGTCGGCGGCCTTGACCGCCTCGGCGATGTCGGCGGCGGTCACCGCGCCGAACAGGCGGCCGTTGCTGCCGGTCCGGGTGCGGAGCGTGACGCGCAGCCCGCCGAGCTGGTCGGCGACCTCCTTGGCGTGCTCGACGGTCGCGATCTCGCGGGCCGAACGCGCCTTCTTGATGGACTCGATCTCCTTCTCGGCGCCCCGGGTCCACCTGATGGCGAACCCGCGGGGGACGAGGTAGTTGCGGCCGTAGCCGTCGCGGACCTCGATGACGTCACCGGGCTCGCCGAGCCCGGAGACCTGCTGGGTCAGGATGAGCTTCATGATCTGTTCCCCCCGGCCTCAGCGCGCGGTGCTGGTGTACGGCAGCAGCGCCATCTCGCGGGCGTTCTTGATCGCCGTGGCGACGTCCCGCTGGTGCTGGGTGCAGTTGCCGGTCACCCGCCGGGCACGGATCTTGCCGCGGTCGGAGATGAACTTCCGCAGCAGGCCCGTGTCCTTGTAGTCGACGTAGGAGATCTTCTCCTGGCAGAAAACGCAAACCTTCTTCTTGGGCTTGCGGGGAGGTGGCTTCGCCATCGTGGTGCTCCTTTGGGAGAGCCCCGCTCACGCGGGAATGGACGTGTACTTGGTGTTGCCGTGGTCGCGCCGGAGCAGGCCCGGGGCTAGAACGGCGGGTCGTCGGAGTAGCCGCCGCCACCGCCGCCGGTGGCCCACGGGTCGGCGGGGGCGCCGCCCTGCTGGCCGCCTCCGAAGCCGCCGCCCTGCTGGCCGCCGCCCCCGAAGCCGCCGTCCTGGCCGCCGCCGAAACCGCCGCCGCCCTGGCCGCCGCCGCCGAAGCCGCCGCCACCGCCCTGCCGCTGGGTCTTGTTGACCTTCGCGGTGGCGTTGCGCAGCGACGGGCCGACCTCGTCGACCTCGACCTCGAAGACGGTGCGCTTCTCACCCTCGCGGGTCTCGTACGAGCGCTGCTTGAGGCGTCCCTGGACGATGACCCGCATGCCGCGCTGCAGGGTCTCCGCGACGTTCTCGGCGGCCTGCCGCCAGACGTTGCAGGTCAGGAACAGGGCCTCGCCGTCCTTCCACTCGCCGGACTGGCGGTCGAAGAACCGCGGGGTCGAGGCGATGCGGAAGGACGCGACCGCCTGGCCGCTCGGGGTGAAGCGCAGATTCGGGTCCTCGACGAGGTTCCCGACGATCGTGATTACGGTGTCGCCTGCCATGGGGCTCGCTCCGGCTGCTGTGAGGGCTGAGCCAGGCTCAGTGGACCTCGGGGCGGATGACCTTGGTACGGAGGATCGACTCGCTCAGGTTGAGCTGCCGGTCGAGCTCCTTGACCGTGGCAGGCTCGGCCGACAGGTCGATCACCGCGTAGATGCCTTCGGACTTCTTCTGGATCTCGTACGCCAGGCGCTTGCGGCCCCAGACGTCGACCTTCTCCACGGTGCCGCCGCCGTCCCGGACGACCTTCAGGAACGGGTCGAGCGCCGCGTTCGCGGTGCGCTCGTCGATGGCGGGGTCGAGGATGGTCATGAGTTCGTAACGACGCATGCTGTGTCCCTACCTCCTCTGGACTGATGCGGTCACGGTCTCTCCGTGACAGGAGGGCTCTTGCGTCCCCCGCGGCGGCACCGGACCCGGATCGCCGGGCGCACCTGCCGCGAGACCGGTACAGGCTACCAACAGTCGGCACCGCACGAACCCGTTCTCGCAGCGGAACGGCGGGGCCGGCCGCCCCGGGGGGACGCCGCCGCGCGGGAGCGCCGCGCGGCGGTGCGGTCAGCGGCGGGCGCCCGGGCGGGCGGTCTTGGCGCAGCGGCGGCGTTCCAGCTCGGCCATGATGTCGGCCATCCGGGCCCGCATTCGGGCGGTCTGCGTCGTCAGCTGGGACAGCTCCTCCACGAGCTCCGCGTCGCCGATGAGCCCCAACTCCGCTTTCGTCACGGTGTGCACCTCCTGCTCTCCCCCCGCTTCCCCTCGGGGGCAGGACCCGAGCCGGTGTTCTCGAATCCGTGTTCGACAGTACCGGGTGCCGCCGACATTTTCCGCCCGTCCACGCTGGTTGATCTTCGCTCGGGCTGGGAATTCCTTACGGACATGGTCCGTCCGGTCCCGCGTTCACCATGCGCCCCAGCGCGGGAGCCCCGACCTGGAGGAGGATCCCCGATGTCGCAGGAGGCAACCGGCGCCAAACGGCCGTCCGCCCGCACTGAGCGAACCGAGCGAACCGAGGTCCAGCAGGAGTCCCACCGGCTGCAGGACGTGCTGGCGGTGGCCGCCGTCACGATCGGGATCGCCGCCCTCATCCTGGGCTGGATCGAGGCGACCCACTTCCCCGGCGCGGTGCTCGGGGTCATCGGCCTGCCGCTCGCGCTGTACTCGCAGATGATCTCGGCCACGACGAACGAGCGCTGGCTGAACGTGATCGGCATGATCGCCTCCTTCATCGGCGCCGGCTTCGCGCTCAGCAACGGAGGCTTCTCGATCTGACCTACCGCACCCGGCGCCCGCCGCCGAGCCGATGGGCGCCCGGGTGTCGGCGGGCGCGGATAGGCTCGGGGCATGCGCATCGGAGCCCATGTCGACCAGCACAACCCGCTCGACAACGCCCGCGCGGTCGGCGCGGACGTCGTCCAGTTCTTCCTGGGCGACCCGCAGGGCTGGAAGAAGCCCGTCCTGCCCGAGGGCGTCGAGGCGCTGGCCGGCTCCGGCGTGGACGTGTACGTCCACGCGCCCTACACGATCAATGTCGCGACGTCCAACAACCGGATCCGCATCCCGAGCCGCAAGAACCTCACCCAGCAGCTCGAGGCGGCGGCGTCCATCGGGGCCAAGGCGCTGATCGTGCACGGCGGGCACGTCCTGAAGGACGACGACCCCGAGACCGGCTTCGAGAACTGGCGCAAGGTGTTCGAGCGGGTCGAGTGTCCGATTCCGGTCTACATCGAGAACACGGCCGGCGGCGGGAACGCCATGGCGCGCAAGTTCGACCGCATCGCCCGGCTGTGGGAGGTGCTGTCCGGGGTCCCCGGGCTGGACTCGAAGCTCGGCTTCTGCCTCGACACCTGCCACGCGCACGCAGCGGGCGAGGAGCTCGTCGACGCCGTCGACCGGATCAAGGCCATAACCGGCCGCATCGACCTGGTGCACTGCAACGACAGCCGGGACGCGTTCGGTTCGGGCGCCGACCGGCACGCCAACCTGGGCGCGGGCAGCATCGACCCGGAGCTGATCCTGGGCGTGGTGAGGGCCGCGGGCGCCCCGGTGGTGGTGGAGACGCCGGCGGCGGGGCAGGCCGACGACATCTCCTGGCTGCGTTCGAAGCTCTGACGAGGTCGCGTTCGCAGCTCCGGCGAGGTCGCGTTCCGAGTTCCGGAGGTTGCGTTCCGAGTTCCGGCGAAGGCAGAGTCGGGTCCGTCTCTGGAACCCTCTAGGCGTGCGCGGCATCTAACCCGCATGCGACCGGCCCGACGACAAAATCCGAAGGTCACGTCACACTGAGATAGTCAGGAACCCAGCCCTCAGCGCACGCGTGTTCTCTCCGGCGGCGGGCGCGCGAACCGATCGGGAAGCACATGGCACAGCCCCCTTACGACCCCTACGGCTACGGGCAGCAGCATGACCCCTACGCCCAGCCCTACTCCCAGCCCCCGGCGGTGCAGCACCACTACTACGGGGCCTCGGTGCCGATGGCCCCGCCGACGAACGGGATGGCGACCGCGTCGCTCGTGTGCGGCCTCATCGGTTTCTTCGCCTGCGGCGTCACGTCCGTCCTGGCGATCATCTTCGGGCACGTCTCGCTGAGCCAGATCAAGCGGACCGGCGAGGGCGGGCACGGCATGGCCGTCACCGGCCTCATCCTCGGTTACCTGATCACCGCCGGCTGGGCGCTCATCCTAGTCTTCTACATCCTGGGGATCGCGATGTTCGCCGCGAGCAGCGGCACCACGTACTGACGGTCAGACGAGCCGGGGGACGCCCGCGACCTCCACTCCCACGCTGGACATCAGCACCGTCATGGGGGTGGGGGTGTCCCGCCACGCCTTGACAGCGTCCCCGAACACGTCGAGGACGACCTTCAGCGCCTTCTGGTCGGCGTCGGCCAGCTCGGACCACGCCTCGTACAGCACCACGTAGCCGTTCTTCGCGGGCGCCCACGACAGGTCCTTCAGGCAGCCGGCCAGGTCGTCCCAGTCGCCGCCGGCCAGCTCCGGCGCCTCGAAGACGCCGGCGCACAGCCGCAGGAACGCGTCCTTGTCGCGAGCGCGGCGCCCGTCGAGGTGGAAGCCGTGCCAGCCGGCCTCCTCGGCCCGCTGCGTCCAGCTCGTGTCGCCGACCGCGCCCGGCACCGGAGGCGTCCGCCACTGGTAGACGCCCGGTTCGAGCCGTCCCGCGAGCAGCGCGTTCAGTGCTTGGTTCGCGTCCACGTCCTCTCCCGGCAGTTCCTGCGTTCCCGCGGCCCGTTCCCCGCGGGAGGCCGGAGCGTCCCCCGCCTGCCGCGATCACTTCCCCGGCATCCGCCGCGAAATCTCCCATTACGGGCACATTCCGGCCACGGTCGTCCCCGCACGACGCCCGCGATGGTCGCACATGCGCCCCGGCCCCGGCCAGCGAACCCGGCCGCACCCGCCGCGGGGCGCGGCCGGCGAGGGCATCCGCCGCCCCGGACCGGGTGGGGGAGCATTGGGGTTGAGTCTCCAGCGGGTGGAGGGCCCAAGGTGAGGGGCATGGACGGCGGAACGATGTACACGATCGGGGAGCTGGCGCGGCGCACCGGGCTGCCGGTGCGGACGATCCGGTTCTACTCGGACGAGGGCATCGTGCCGCCGAGCCGCCGCACCGAAGCCGGCTACCGGCTGTACGACGCGGACGCCGCCGCGCGGCTCGACCTCGTGCGGACGCTGCGCGACCTCGGCGTCGACCTCGGCACGATCCAGCGGGTGCTGGCCCGCGAGATCGGCGTCGGGGAGGTCGCGGCGGCGCACGCCGAGGCGCTGGACGTGCAGATCCGGACGCTCAGGCTGCGCCGGGCCGTGCTGCGGGCGGTGGCGAAACGCGGATCCGACCCGGAGGAGATCGAACTCATGCACAAGCTCGCCCGGCTGTCCGACGAGGAGCGCCGGCGGATCATCACCGACTTCATCGACGAGTCCTTCGCCGGGCTCGACGTGGACCCCGGCTTCGAGGCGAAGATGCGGTCCGCGCTGCCGGAGCTGCCGGACGACCCCGCGCCCGAGCAGGTCGACGCCTGGGTCGAGCTGGCCGAGCTGGTCGGCGACCCCGGTTTCCGGGCGTCGGTGCGGCGGATGGCCGAGCACCAGGCCGCCGAGGTGCGGAAGGGCGCCTACCCCGAGGACCCGGCGCGGCTCGGCCGGCTGACGGGGGAGAAGATCGCGGCGGCGATCGCGGACGGCGTCGAGCCCCGGTCGGACGCGGCCCGCCCCATCGTCGACGAACTGGTCGCCGCCTACGCGGAGGCGTCCGGCACCACCGACACCCCGGAGTTCCGCCGCGAGCTGCGGAGGCGGACGGAGATCGGCACCGACCGGCGCGCGGAGCGCTACTGGCAGCTGATCGCCGTCATCAACGGCTGGGAGGTCTGGCCCGCGATGACCCCGTCGTTCGAATGGTTCATCGAGGCCCTGCGCGATGACTGAGCCGCTGCGCGACGACTGAGCCGCGACCGGCATGTCACGGGGACGCCTGCGCGGCGCGCGGCGCGCCGCGCAGGCGTGCCAGCGAGACCACGTCGGCGGCTCCGTCGAGGACGCCGCCGGCGGGGTCGTCCTCCCCGTCCGCCCGGACGGCGTCGGCGGACGGCCGCAGGATCTCCCATACCACCAGGGCGGCCAGGAGGAGGACGGTCACGAACCGGGCGAGCAGCGCCAGCGAGTAGACGTCCTTGCTGATGCCGCCCTCGGGCGCGTCCAGGGCGAACACCGCCGACAGGGTGCCGGAGAGGTCCGCGCCCTGTGTCTGGGCCGACACCGACAGCAGGAACCACCAGATCCCGAAGAAGTAGACGATCTCCCCGATCTGCCACGCGACGAACGCGGGCAGCTTCGGCCGGGCCAGCGCGGCGAGCGGCAGCAGCCACAGCACGTACTGCGGCGACCACACCTTGTTCGGCAGCATGAACGCGACCAGCACCAGGAACAGCAGCTGCGCGACGCGCGGGCGGCGCGGCGCGGCGAGCGCGAGGACGGCGATCCCGGCGGCGAGGACGAGGAACGTCCCGGTGCCGAGGAGGTTGAGCAGGCCGGTGTCGGCGGCCGGCTTCTCCAGCCCGTGGTCCTGCAGGACGAAGAAGACCGACCCCCAGTCGACGCCGCGTTTCTGGCTGAAGGTGTAGAACTCCTTCCAGCCGTCCCATGCGAACACCATCACCGGCAGGTTGACCGCCAGCCAGGCCCCGGCCGCGCCGGCGAGCAGCCGCCCCATCGCCCGCCACTGGCCGGCGCGGACGCACAGCAGCACGAGCGGGCCGAGGAACAGCAGCGGGTAGAACTTCGCGGCGACCGCCAGCCCCAGCAGGGCGCCCGCGAGCGCGGGGCGGCGCGCCGACCAGGCGGCGACCGCCAGCGCGGACAGCCCCACCGCGAGCAGGTCCCAGTTGATGTACGCGGTGAGCAGCAGCGCCGGGGACAGCGCCACCATGAGCCCGGCGCGCAGCGAGCGCCGTCCCGCCGCGTACGCCGTCGCGAGGACGGCCACGACCGCGAGGACTGCGAGGAGCAGCGCGGTGACGTTGAAGAACGCCATCCCGCGGGCGTCCACCCCGAACGGCCGGACGAGCCACGCCACAAGCTGCATGAACCCGCCGCTGAGCACCGGGTACTCGACGTAGTGGATGTCGGACCCGGTGAGCGCGTCGAAGTACGGGACCTTGCCGTCGCTCAGCCCGCGCACGTAGTAGAGCGGGTAGACGTCGGTGTAGCAGGCGTTCGTCGTCGTCTTGATGAAGTCGAACCGCACCGAGGCGCAGGGCTGCTTCTGCAGCCAGCCGAGCAGGCACACCAGGGCGGTGAGCCCGGTCAGCACCGGGGCGAGCCGCATCAGCCGGCCGGGGCGGTCCGCCGTGTCGCTGCCGGTGGACGGCGCGAGCCTCTCAGAAGACGACGACATGGACAGCAAGGTTATTCGCCGCCGGCCACACCCTGATCACGAAGGCGGCCCGGAGCCGCACGGGCTCCGGGCCGCTCTCACGCCGCCGGATTCGGGCCGCCGCCTGCGCGGTGCCGGCTAGGCCCCGTTCGCGCCGCCCGGGTTCTTCGGTTCCTCGTCCCGGCAGGCGGGGTCGTTGCGGTGCTCGGGTTTCGCGCACCACCAGCTCTTGTCCCCGTCCGGCGGAAGGTTCGGGTTGCAGCCGACCGGCAGGTTGAACTGGTTGCAGGGCTGGTCCTGCCCCGGCTGGATGGTCGGCGTGTTCCCGGGGGTCGGCGTGTTCTGCTGGCAGCCCGGCTGCGGGTTCGGCTGGCCGGGACGGCAGTTCGGCGAGTTCGTCGGGCTCGGCGTGTTCGACGGGGTCGGCGTCGGCTTCGCCTTCGCCCACGGGGCGACCTGCCCGCCGTTGACCGGCGGCGGGAACTGGGCGATCTCCTTGCCTTCGAGCGCCTTCAGCATGAAGCGCTTGAACAGGTCGGCCGGGACCGTACCACCGTAGACCTGGTTGTAGCCGCCGACGCCGACCAGCGACTTGCGCTTGCCGTTCTTGTCCTGCCGCCACATCGCCGCCGCGGTCGCGAGCTGCGGCGTGTAGCCGACGAACCATGCGGAGTTGTTCTCTTCCGCGGTACCGGTCTTACCGGCGACCGGGCGGGAGCCGAGGCTCGCCCGCGTACCGGTACCGGACCGGACGACGGCCTGCATCGCCGCGGTGGCGTCCGCCGCGACGCCCTCGTCGAAGGCCGTCGTGGGCGTCTGCCAGGGCAGCTTGCTCAGCGACTTGTGCTCGTTGTTGTAGACGGCGCGGCCCTGAGCGTCGGTGATCTTGGCGATCACGTGGGCGTCGCGGTGCTTCCCGCCGGCGGCGAACGTCGAGTACACCGACGCCATCGTCACCGGGCTCGCGTCGATGACGCCCAGCGGCAGCGACGTGATGTCCGGCTTGAGGTCCGGGGTGTCCGGGGGGATGCCCATCTTCTTCGCCATCTCCACGACGTTCGACAGCTGGACCTTCTGCCCCAGATCGACGTACGCCGTGTTGATGGAGTGCTCGGTCATCTGCAAGAGGTTGTAGACGCCGTTCTCCGACCGGTTGTCGTTGGTGAACGTGTGCCCGTTGATCACCCGGCGGTAGCTGCCGTCCATCGTCGTCTTCAGGCTGATGCCCTGGTCGAGGGCGGTGGCGAGCACGATCGGCTTGAACGACGAACCCGGCTGCACCTTGCCCTGGAAGGACGCGTCGAAGGGCCGCTTCCGGTAGTCCGGACCGCCGTAGGCGGCCACGACCCCGCCCGTCTTCGGGTCGACCGCGGCGAGCCCGAACCAGATGTCGGACTTGAGGTTGTTCTCCTTCCTGATCTGCTTGACGAGCTTGTCCATGTAGTCCTGCAAGCCCTTGTTGAACGTCGTCGTGATGCGCAGGCCGCCGGTCGACAGCCGCTCGTCGTCGATGCCGAGCTCGTGGAGCTCCGCCTTCACGCGGGCTTCGAGGTAGCCGGCGTTCGGGTCGTCGGGGGTGTCGCTCCATTCCTTCTGCGTCTGCGGGAACTTCGCCGCGGCGCGCTTGCCCTCGTCGAGCCAGCCCTTCTCGACCATGCCGTCGAGGACGTAGTTCCAGCGGTTGATCAGCGCCTGCTTGGCCGGGTTGGACGCCGGGCCGTAGGTGGCGAAGTAGCCGGGCCGCTGGATCAGCGCGGCGAGCATCGCCGCCTGGTACACGTTGATCTCGGTGACGGGCTTGTGGAAGTAGGCGCGGGAGGCCGCCTGGATGCCGTAGGAGTTGCGCCCGAACGGGACGACGTTGAGGTACAGCTCAAGGATCTTCTTCTTGTCCATCTCCTTGCCCATCCGGATGGAGATGAGGATTTCCTTGAACTTGCGGCTGACCGTGCGGTCCTGGCTGAGGTTCGCCCAGTAGTTGCGGGCCAGCTGCTGGGTGATCGTCGAGGCGCCGGCGACGTCGCCGCCGGTCGCGGCCCGGTAGATCGCACCCGCGATGCCGGTCGGCGAGATGCCCGGCTCGGTCCAGAAGTTGCGGTCCTCGGCGGCGAGCACCGCGTCCTGCACGAACTTCGGCACCTTGTCGAGCGCGATGTCCTCGCGGTGGGTGCCGACGCGGGCGAGCGTCGTCTTGCCGTCCGCGTAGGTGATCACCGATTCCTGGCGCAGCGCGTCCTGCTGCTTCTTGGTCGGCAGCGGGGTGTTGGCGTAGGCCACGACGACGAGGACGGCCATGCCGAGGATCATCACGCTGACGATCGCGACCGAGACCTTCCAGGACGGGATGTAGCGCCGCCAGCCGGTCTTCTGGTTCGGGTCGTCGGCGCGCCTCTCGCGCCGCCTGCGGCCCTCGTCGCCCCAGAAGCCGTCGTCGCCCCCGCCGCCCGAGCCGCCGGGGCCGCGCCCGCTGGGACCGCCGGGGCCTCCCGGACCGCCCGGACCGCCGGGACGGCCGCCCGGGGCGCGGCGCGGCGGAGGTCCGCCCGGCCCCGACCACGAGGCCGCGGGCGTGCCGCGGCGCCGCCCGCC
>NZ_JBIQHY010000176.1:0-10096 GCF_044508335.1 Actinomadura sp. | reverse complement strand
CCGGTGAACAGCACCGCCAGCCGGCCCGGTGCCGTGCGGCCTCGGACGATCTGCTCGCCCAGCACGACCGCCCGGTGGTCGAACACGGCCCGGGAGAGCAGCGTCAGCCCGACGCCCAGCCGCGAGCCTTCGGCCCCGTCGAGGAGGCGTCCGACCTGCTCCTCCACCGCCGGTCCGGTCGCGGCCGAGACGATCCACGGCACGACGGGCGGTTCGGCCTGCTCCTCCGCTTCGACGGGCTCGGGGGCCGGGGCCTGCTCCAGCACCACGTGCGCGTTCGTGCCGCTCATCCCGAACGACGAGACGCCGGCACGGCGGGGCCGGTCCGTCTCCGGCCACGGCTTGGCCTCGGCCGCCAGCTCGATCGCGCCCGCCGTCCAGTCCACGTAGGGCGACGGCTCGTCGATGTGGAGGCTGCGGGGCACCGTGCCGTGCCGCATCGCCTCCACCATCTTGATGACGCCGCCGACTCCGGCGGCGGCCTGGGTGTGCCCGATGTTCGACTTGAGCGACCCCAGCAGCAGCGGCCTGCCCTCGTCCCGGCCCTGCCCGTAGGTGGCGAGCAGCGCCTGCGCCTCGATCGGGTCGCCCAGCCGGGTGCCCGTGCCGTGTGCTTCGACGACGTCCACGTCGCGGCCGGACAGCCCCGCGAATTCCAGCGCGGCCCGGATCACCCGCTGCTGCGCCGGGCCGTTGGGAGCGGTCAGCCCGTTGCTGGCGCCGTCCTGGTTGACCGCCGAGCCGCGCACGACGGCCAGCACCCGGTGGCCGAGCCGCTGGGCGTCCGACAGCCGCTCCACCAGCAGCATCCCGGCGCCCTCGGCCCAGTTGGTGCCGTCGGCGGCCGCGGCGAACGCCTTGCAGCGCCCGTCGGCCGCCAGGCCGCGCTGGCGGGTGAACTCGATGAAGGGGGCGGGCGTGGCCATCACCGTCGCGCCGCCCGCGAGCGCCATGTCGCATTCGCCGGCGCGGAGCGCCTGGCAGGCGAGGTGCAGGGTGACGAGCGAGGACGAGCAGGCCGTGTCGACCGTCGCGGCCGGGCCCTCCAGGCCGAAGAAGTAGGAGACCCGCCCGGCGATCACGCTGGCCGCCGAGCCGGTGATCGCGTACCCCTGGATCTCCTCGGGGATCGTGGCCTGGATGAGCGAGTAGTCCTGGCCGCACGTGCCGGCGAACACGCCGGTGCGGCTGCCGCGCAGCGCGACCGGGTCGATCCCGGCCGCCTCGATCGCCTCCCAGGACGTCTCCAGCAGCAGCCGCTGCTGCGGGTCCATCGCGAGCGCCTCGCGCGGCGAGATCCCGAAGAACGCGGGGTCGAAGCGGTCGGCGTCGAGCAGGAAGCCGCCCTCCCGCTGACCCGTGGTGCCGGCCGACTCGGGATCGGCGTCGAAGAGGGCGTCGAGGTCCCAGCCGCGGTCGGCCGGGAACGGGGAGATCGCGTCGCGGCCCTCGGCGGCCAGCCGCCACAGGTCGGCGGCGGAGCGGACGCCGCCGGGGAACCGGCAGGCCATGCCGACGATGGCGATCGGCTCCCGGTTCCGGTCGTCGAGCTCCTTCAGCCGCAGCCGGGCGTCCCGGGCGTCGGCGACGGCCCGCTTCAGGTATTCGCGGAGCTTTTCCTCGTTCGTCGGCATGGTTCCTCGCAGCTCTCGGGGGGCGTGTCTGGCGGGGCGTGCGGTCAGCTCACGCCGAACTCTTTGTCGATCAGGTCGAAGAGCTGGTCGTCCGTGGCCGTCTCGAGGTCTTCGACGTCGGGGGCGGCGCCGTCCGCGGCCGGCTGCCAGCGGGCCGCCAGGTCCTGCAGGCGCCGCGCGATCGCGGCCAGCTCGGCGGGGTCGGCCCCGGCGTCGGCGATGGCGGCGTCGAGCCGGTCGATCTCGGCCAGCACGGACGGGACCCCGTCCGGCTCGTCCGGGAACATCTGGCCGGACAGGTACTCGATGAGGGCCTCGGGCGAGGGGTAGTCGAACACCAGCGTCGCGGGCAGCCGCACGCCGGTCTCCGCCTGCAGCCGGTTGCGCAGCTCGACCGCGGTCAGCGAGTCGAAGCCGAGCTCGGTGAACGACCGCTCCGGGTCCACGGCCGCGGCGTAGCCGAGCACGGACGCCACCTGCCCGACGACGGCCTCGGCGAGCGCGGCGGCGCGTTCGGCGGCGGGCAGCGACGCGAGCCTGGCGGCCAGGTTCCCGCCGGCGGCGCCGGCCGCGGCGCGGCGCGCCCCGGGGCGGCCGAGCGACCGCAGCACCGGCGGCGTCCGCTCGGGGTCCAGGGCGCCCGGGTCGACGCGCACCGGGACCGCGAGCGGGAACGGCGCCCGCAGCGCCGCGTCGAGCAGGTCCAGCGCCTCGCCGGCCTGGAGCGGCACCATGCCGGTCCGCGCCATCCGGGCCAGGTCGGTGTCGGACAGGTTCCCGGTGATCGCCGAGTTCACCGCCCACAGGCCCCAGGCGACCGCGAGGGCGGCCTTGCCCAGCCGCCGCCGGTGCGCGGCCAGGCCGTCGAGGAAGGCGTTGGCGGCGGAGTAGTTGGTCTGGCCGGGCGCGCCGATGATGCCCGCCGTGGACGAGAACAGGATGAACGCGGCGAGGTCCCGGTCCTCGGTCAGCTCGTGCAGGTTCCAGGCGCCGTCGGCCTTCGCGCGGAGCACCGCGCCGAGCCGCTCGGGCGTCATCGAGCCGACCACGCCGTCGTCGGAGACGCCGGCCGCGTGCACGACGGCCGTGACCGGCCGGTCCGCGAGCAGCTCCGCGAGGGCCGGCCTGTCGGCGACGTCGCACGCGGCGAACTCGGCGCGTGCGCCGAGTTCGGCCAGGTCCGCGGCGAGGTCCGCGGCGCCGGGGGCGTCCGCGCCGCGCCGGGAGACCAGCAGCAGGTCCGTGACGCCCCGCGCGGCGAGGTGCCGGGCGACGAGCCCGCCGAGGGCGCCGCTCGCCCCGGTCACGAGCGTCTGGCCGTCCCCGAACCCGGCGGGCTCGGGGACGGTCACGACGACCTTGCCGATGTGCTTGGCGGCGGACACGTACCGCAGGGCGCGCGGCGCCTCCCGCACGTCCCAGACCTTCCTCGGCAGCGGCGTGAGCACCCCTTCGCGGAACAGGGCGAGCAGTTCGCCGAGCATCCCGGCGACGCGTTCCGCGCCCGCCTCGGCCAGGTCGAAGGCGCGGTAGCGGACGCCCGGATGGTCGGCGGCGACCTGGTCCGGGTCGCGGACGTCGGTCTTGCCCATCTCGATGAACCGGCCGCCGCGCGGCAGCAGCCGCAGCGAGGCGTCCACGAACTCGTGGGCGAGCGCGTCGAGGACGACGTCCACGCCCTCCCCGCCGGTGGCCTCGCGGAACTCGGCCTCGAAGTCCAGGGTCCGGGAGTTCGCGAGGTGGTCGGCGGCGATCCCGTTCGCCCGGACCGCGTCCCATTTGCCGGGCGAGGCGGTCGCGAAGACCTCGGCGCCGAGGTGGCGGGCGATCTGCACGGCGGCCATGCCGACGCCGCCCGCCGCGCTGTGCACGAGCAGCCGCTCCCCGGGCCGCAGCCCGGCGAGGTCGACGAGCGCGTAGTAGGCGGTCAGGAAGACCATCGGCACCGAGGCCGCCTGCTCGAACGACCAGTCGTCGGGGATCGCGGCGAGCAGCTGCCGGTCCGCGACGGTCACCGGCGCGTAGCCGCCGTCGACGATGCCCATCACCCGGTCGCCGACCGCGAGGTCGTCGACGCCCGGCCCGACCTCCAGGACGACGCCGGCGGCCTCGCCGCCCATCAGGACCCGCCCCGGGTACATGCCGAGCGAGAAGACCACGTCGCGGAAGTTCACGCCGGTCGCGCGGACGCCGAGCCGCACCTGGCCGGGCCCGAGCGCCCGCTCCGCCTCCGGGGCGGGCACGAGGGCGAGGCCGTCCAGCGAGCCGGGCCGCACCGAGTCCAGCCGCCACGGCCCGGCGGGCGGCGGGACGAGGACGCCGCCGGAGGAGGCGCGCACCAGCCGCGGGACCAGCACTTCGCCGCCGCGGAGCGCGAACTGGGACTCCTCCGCCGCGTCGGCGAGGGGCAGGACGGCCGCGATCGCGGCGTCGTCCCCGTCCGCGACGGTCCCGTCCACGTCCACGAGGACGATCCGGCCCGGATTCTCGGACTGGGCCGCGCGCACCAGGCCCCACACGGCGTGCGCCGCGAGGTCGGGCTCCTGGCCGGGCTCCCCGTCGCCGTCCGGGCCGCCGGCCTGCACGCCGCCTCTGGTGACGACGACCAGTCGGCCGTCCGGGTCGCCGGCCAGCCACGACTGGACCTCCTCCAGCGCCCACCTGGTCGCCCGGTGGGTCGCCTCGACCGGGTCGCCGCCGGGGCGGGGGCACCAGGCGATCACGTCCGCGGGGTCGGGGTCCGCGGCGTCCGGCGCCGCGGCCGGGACCCAGTCGAGCCGGTGCAGCGCCTCGTCGTGCCCGGCGGGCGCGGCGGCGGGCGCGCCCGGCTGGGCGGGCCGCAGCGTCAGCGACTCGATCGTCGCGACGGGCGCCCCGCCGTCGTCGGCGAGGTCCATGGCGACGGCCCCGGTGGCGGTGGGGGCGATCCTGACCCGGATCGCCGTCGCCCCGGACGCGTGCAGCTCCACCCCGGACCAGGAGAACGGCAGCAGCGTCCGGCCCGGTTCGGCGCCGGTCCCGCGCAGGCCGATGGCGTGCTGGGCGGCGTCGAGGATCGCGGGGTGGATGCCGAACCGGCCGGCCTCCCTGGCCGCGTCCTCGGGCAGGACGACCTCCGCCAGCGTCGTCTCGCCGTAGCGCCACGCCCGGGTGAGGCCGCGGAACACCGGCCCGTACGGCAGGCCCGCCTCGGCGAGGTCGGGGTAGAGCGCGGCCGCGTCGAGCGGCTCGGCGCCGGTCGGCGGCCAGGACTGGAAGTCGAACCGCTCCCGCGCCGCGCCAGGCGCGGCCGTGCCGGGGGCGAGGACGCCGGTCGCATGCAAGGTCCAGGACGCCGGTCCCGCTGCGCCTTCGGCGCTGGAGTGGACGGTGATGGTGCGCCGCCCGGTCTCGTCGGCGGCGGTCACCGCCACCTGGAGCCGCACGCCGCCGGTGTCCGGGACGACGAGCGGGGCCTGGACGGTCAGTTCGTCCACCCGGGGGCAGCCGACGGCGTCGCCCGCGCGGACGGCGAGTTCGACGAACGCCGTGCCGGGCAGCAGCGTGCGGCCCTGGACGGTGTGGTCGGCGAGCCAGGGGTGGCTGCTCAGGGAGAGGCGGCCGGTCAGCAGGTACCCGTCGGATCCGGCGAGCTCCACGGCGGCGCCCACGAGGGGGTGGCCGGCGGACGCGAGCCCGGCGGAGGCGACGTCGGCGACCTTGCCGGCCGTGCTGAGCCAGAGCCGCTGGTGCTGGAACGGGTAGCCGGGAAGGCCGCCGGCCGGTGTCCCGCCCCACGCCTCGAACAGCTTCGGCCAGTCCACCTCGGCGCCGTGCGCCCAGAGCGCGCCGACGGCACTCAGCAGCGTCTCCACCTGCGGGCGCCCCGACCGCAGGCACGGGACGAACACGCCCTTGTCGGTGATCCGCTGCGCCAGCGCGGTCAGCACGCCGTCCGGTCCCACCTCCAGCCACCGGGTGGCGCCCTGGACGGCCAAGTCGGTGACCATGTCGGCGAACCGGACCGGTTCGCGGACGTGCGCCACCCAATAGGCGGGGTCGGTGACCTGGGCGGGCAGCCCGTCGATCTCCGGCTCCCGGAAGGTCAGGCCGGCCACGACCTGCCCGAACTCCTCCAGCATCGGCTCCATCAGCGGCGAATGGAACGCATGGCTGACGGCCAGCTGCTTGACCCGCACGCCGTCGCCGCGCCACTGCTCCGCCAGCTTCTCCACAGCCCCCGCGTCACCGGAGACCACCACCGAGGTCGGGCCGTTCACCGCCGCGACCGCCACCCCCTCAGGCAGCACCCCGGCCACGTCGTCTTCGGCAAGCTCGACCGCCAGCATCGCGCCGCCCTCCGGGAGCGCCTGCATCAGCCGCGCCCTGGCGTCCACCAGTGCGCACGCGTCCGGCAGCGACAGCACGCCCGCGACGTGCGCCGCCGCGATCTGGCCGATGGAGTGGCCCGCCACCATGTCGGGCCGCACGCCGAGCCACTCGACCAGCCGGTAGAGGGCGACCTCGACCGCGAAGATCGCGACCTGCGCGACGCCGGTCTGGTCCAGCGAGCCGTCCGGGTCGTCGGCGAACACCACGTCGCGGAGGGGACGCCCGGTGAGCCGCTCGACCTCGTCGAAGGTCTCCGCGAACACCTCGAACTCGGCGTGCAGGTCGCGTCCCATGCCCGCCCACTGGCTGCCCTGGCCGGTGAACAGCATCGCGAGCCGGCCGGGCGCCGCGCGGCCGGTGACCACCGTGTCCCCGACGGCGACGGCGCGGTGGTCGAACACGGCGCGCGACGGCAGCGCGGCGCCGATGTCGAGCGGGGTGCCCGCGTCGCAGGCGCGGAGCCGGTCGATGAGGTCGTGCGCCGCCTGCGCGGTCCGCCCCGACACCGGCCACGGCACGACCGTCCTGGCGGGCGCGTCGCGGCGCTCCTCCTCCCGGACCTCCTCCAGGATCACGTGCGCGTTCGTGCCGCTCACGCCGAACGACGAGACGCCCGCGCGGCGCGGCCGGTCCGCCTCCGGCCACGGCTTCGCCTCGGCCGCCAGCTCGATCGCGCCCGCCGTCCAGTCCACGTAGGGCGACGGCCGGTCGAGGTGCAGGCTGCGGGGCACCGTGCCGTGCCGCATCGCCTCCACCATCTTGATGACGCCGCCGACTCCGGCGGCGGCCTGGGTGTGCCCGATGTTCGACTTCAGGGAACCCAGCAGCAGCGGCCTGTCCTCGTCACGGCCCTGCCCGTAGGTGGCGAGCAGCGCCTGCGCCTCGATCGGGTCGCCGAGGGACGTGCCGGTGCCGTGGCCCTCCACGACGTCGACGTCCCGGACGGTCAGCCCCGCCGCCGCCAGCGCCGCCCGGATCACCCGCTGCTGCGACGGGCCGTTCGGGGCGGTCAGCCCGTTGCTGGCGCCGTCCTGGTTCACCGCCGACCCGCGCACGACGGCCAGCACCCGGTGGCCGAGCCGCCGGGCGTCCGACAGCCGCTCCACCAGCAGCATCCCGGCGCCCTCCGCCCATCCGGTGCCGTCCGCGGCGGCCGAGTACGCCTTGCAGCGCCCGTCGGGCGACAGCCCGCGCTGCGCCGCGAACTCCACGAAGGAGGACGGCGTGGTCATGACCGTCACGCCGCCGGCCAGCGCCAGCGAGCACTCGTCGTTGCGGAGCGCCTGGCAGGCGAGGTGCAGGGTGACGAGCGAGGACGAGCAGGCCGTGTCGACCGTCGCGGCCGGGCCCTCCAGGCCGAAGAAGTAGGAGACCCGCCCGGCGATCACGCTGGCCGCCGAGCCGGTGATCGCGTACCCCTGGATCTCCTCGGGGATCGTGGCCTGGATGAGCGAGTAGTCCTGGCCGCACGTGCCGGCGAACACGCCGGTGCGGCTGCCGCGCAGCGCGACCGGGTCGATCCCGGCCGCCTCGATCGCCTCCCAGGACGTCTCCAGCAGCAGCCGCTGCTGCGGGTCCATCGCGATGGCCTCGCGCGGCGAGATGTCGAAGAACCCCGGGTCGAAGTCGCCCGCGTCGTAGAGGAACCCGCCGCGGCGCGTGTACGAGGTGCCGGGGTGCCCGGGGTCGGGGTGGTAGACGCGGTCGAGGTCCCAGCCGCGGTCGTCGGGGAAGTCGCCGATGGCGTCCACCCCGTCGGCCACCAGCCGCCACAGGCCCGCGGGCGAGTCGGCGCCGCCCGGGAACCGGCACGCCATGCCGACGATCGCGATCGGCTCGGCCTGCCGCTCCTCCAGCTCCTCCGCGCGGCGGCGCGCGGTGCGGAGCTCGCCGCTGACCCATTTGAGAGTCTCGAGAAGCTCTTCCTGGCTCGCCATTCTCTTTCACCTCTGTCCGGCCGAGCGGGCCTGTCAGGAGTTGCGGAATTCCTTCTGGATGAGCGCGAGCATCTCGTCGGCCGAGGCCGACTCGAAGCCGTCGCCGGGGTCCGCCGCGGGTTGCGCGCGGGCGGCCGAGTCGACCTGCCCGAGCAGCGCGCGGAGCCGCCCGGCGATCTGCCGCAGCTCGTCGCCGCCGGGCGGCAGCGACAGCACGGCGGCCTCCAGCCGGTCGAGGTCGGCGACCGGGTCGGCGCCGGCCACGCGCAGGTCGCTGAGCAGCTCGTCGAGCAGGAACCGGGCGACCGCGGCCGGGGCGGGATGGTCGTAGACCAGCGTCGCCGGGACCTTCAGGCCGGTGCTGCTCGTCAGCCGGTTCCGCAGCTCGACGCCCATGAGGGAGTCCATCCCGAGCCGCTGGAACGGCTCGGCGGGCGGCACCGACTCGGCGCCGCGCCGGCCGAGGACCTCGGCCGTCTCGGCGCGCACGAGGTCCAGCAGCATCGCCTCGCGCGCCTCGGGATCGGCGTCGCCGAGCCGCCGCCGCAGCGACTCCGCCGCCGCCGGGTCGCCCGCGCCGGCCGCGTCCGCGCCGGACAGGAAGGTCTCGGCGTCGCCGACCCCGCTGAACAGCCGCGCGGCGGCGGTCTCGGCGTACAGCGGGGCGAGCCGGGACCAGTCGATGTCGGCGATGACGGCGAACGGGACGAGGTCGCCGAGCGAGCGCCGCAGCGCGGCCGCGGCGAAGCCCTCCGGCATCGGCGGCAGGCCCGCGCTGCGCAGCGAGTCCGCCGGGGTGCCGTCCGGCTCGGCCCCGGCGCACGGCCCCCACGCGAGGCAGGTGGCGGGGAGCCCGGCGGCGTGCCGCTGCGCGGCGAGCGCCTCCAGCGCCGCGTCGGCCGCCGCGACCGCGCCCCGGCCGATGCCGCCCCACACGCTGTCGGCGGAGGAGAACAGCACGAACGCCGACAGCCCGGCGTCCAGGGTGAGCTCGTGCAGGTTGACCGCGCCGGCCAGCCTGTCCTCGGGGGAGCCGCCCGCCATGTGCACGACGGCGGTCAGCGGCCGCCCGGCGGGCGGTACCGCCAGCAGCGCGGCGAGCGCGGCCCGGTCCGCCGTGTCGCACGCCGCGACGGTCACGTCCGTCTCGCCGGTCTCCGGCAGTTCGAGGCCGGCGGGGTCCCCGGCGGGGACCAGCAGCAGGTGCCGGACGCCCGCCTCGGCCAGCATGCGGATCACGTCCCGCGCCAGCGGTCCGTCGTCGACGGTGACCAGCACCGTGCCGTCCGTGTCGATCGCGAGTTCGCCGGGCGGCCCGCCGCGGCCGGCGCGCACCATGCGCCGCGCGTAGAGGGCGTCGCCGCGGACGGCGAGCTCGCTCTCGGCCGCGTCCCCGGCCGGCCGCTGCGCCGCGACGACCGCCCAGATCCGGTCGCCGTCCAGCGGCCCGGCCGGGAGGTCGACGACCCCGCCCCATCTGCCGGGACGGTCGAGCGTCTCGCTCCGGCCGAGGCCCCAGACGCGGGCCTCGCGGATGTCTTCGATCCGGTCGCCGGGGACGGCGGCGACGGCCGACCGGGTGAGCGTCCACAGCGGCGCGGTGACTCCGGAGCCGATGAGCGTGTCGAGCAGGGCGGACACGTGGGCCGGCTCGGTGAGGGTGGAGATCACGCCGTCCGCGCGGGCGGCGTCGGCGGGGATGCTCTTCGGCGGTCCGGACGCGGGCGTGCGGAGGAGGTGCACGTCGATGGCCAGCGCCTTGGCGGAGTCGGCCAGGGCCCGGAGGTCGGCCTCGGGTGTGGTCTCGTCCGCGACGATGAGCCATGTGCCGGGGTTTTCAGGCAGTTTCGGCTCAGGGACGGTCTGCCATTCGATGCGGTACCGGAGTTCGTCGGCGGGCGTCCCGGTCCGGCCTCCGGGGCGGCCTTCCAGCCAGTACCACTCGTGCTGGAAGGGGTAGGTGGGGAGGTCGGGGTCGGGCTGGGCGTTCCAGGCGGTGAACAGAGTGGGCCAGTGGACATCGCTGCCGTTGGCCCAGAGCGTGGCGAGCGCGGTGAGGAGGGTTTCGGTCTGGGGGCGGCTTCGGCGCATCGCGGGGGCGAAGACCTGGCCGTCCTCGTCGGTGATCTGCTGGGCGAGGGCGGTCAGGACGGC